>JBFJJY010000262.1:0-2930 GCA_041612055.1 Methylophilaceae bacterium
AATTCCGCTGCTGCCACAATGGCAGGGTCGGTAATTTCTACACCATGGTGAAGCTCATACTTTTCTTGTAGCCCACGTAAGATGGCAATCGTTGCTTCTACACTTGGCTCATCCACCAATACTTTTTGGAAGCGACGTTCTAATGCCGCATCTTTTTCGATGTATTTGCGATATTCATCCAATGTCGTCGCACCAACGCAATGCAACTCTCCACGTGCTAAAGCTGGTTTCAGCATATTGCCAGCATCCATTGCACCTTCCGCTTTGCCCGCACCCACCATAGTGTGAATTTCATCAATAAAGACGATGGTTTGACCTTCATCTTGTGCTAATTCTTTTAATACGGCTTTTAACCGTTCTTCAAACTCACCGCGATATTTCGCACCAGCTAACAACGCCGCCATATCTAAACTCAAGACTTTTTTGTTTTTAAGCGTATCAGGCACTTCGCCATCAACAATGCGCTGTGCCAAGCCCTCTACAATCGCTGTTTTACCCACACCAGGCTCACCTATTAAGACAGGATTATTTTTTGTACGGCGGCCAAGAATTTGAATCGCACGCCGAATTTCATCATCACGTCCAATCACAGGGTCTAACTTACCCGCACGCGCGCGCTCAGTTAAATCTAACGTATATTTTTTCAATGCTTCGCGCTGTCCTTCCGCCTCTTGGCTATCGACACCTTCATTGCCACGTAACGCCATGATGGCTGCTTCAAGGGCATTTTTTGTTAAGCCATTTTTCTTAAGCAACTTGCCTGTTTCGCCTTTATCATCGGCTAAAGCCAATAAAAACATCTCGCTCGCGATATAAGTATCATTGCGTTTTTGCGCTAATTTGTCGGTCACATTGAGTAAGTTATTTAAATCACGGGAAATGGTGATTTCACCATTACTTTCTGTGGCTTTTGGTAACTGATCGATTGCTGTGTTAAGTGCTGTTTTTAGCGCGTTCACTTGCACACCAGCGTGCGCGAGCAACGCCGCTGAACCGCTATCTTCTTGGTTTAACAACGCCAATAGTAAATGCTGTGGCTCTATGGTCGGATTGTCTGCACCTAATGCAATACTTTGAGCATCAGCGATTGCCTGCTGAAATTTGGTTGTGAGTTTATCAAACCGCATGTCAGATCTCCTTTATCAATATTATTTAGTTACTTATATAATGCGGGTGACTGAGCCGTTTTCAATAGGCATGCTCATAATATGGTTATTGCTTTTTTTAGACACAAGCTAGCGCTTCAATTTGCGCGGTTTTGAGCCATGTCATTTGTAATACGGTGGCATCAGCGCTGGCGCGGTGGCGGCGTATTTGCAGTTCATTAAGAATGGATTGTTTAGTATTGTGCCAAATGGATTGTTGAAATGGGGTCAGAATTGCGCGTAAATCTTCACATTTAAAATGTGGTGAAACATTAGCCGCATGAAACAAACAATTTAGCCAAGTAAAATCATGTAACCAACCATCAGAATAAATCGTTTGATTAAGAAAGGTATCGTTTAAATGGGTTGCAATCTCAACCACACTTTTGCCATGTGCAAACAGTGTCTCGCGCGATATATGATGTAAGGATTCTGCTACTTCATTCCAATGCAACCAATCGTCACAGGGTTTAATCAGAGAACACCACGCCTTACCACGCCGATCAATATAGCCAACTTCAATCGGATAACCGCCTTTTCCAAATCCAGACGCTTCTATATCAATAATAATGGGTGGCGTTATGATATTTCACTCCATATACACAGTAATATCGCGTCGATATCACAGGTTAAACGTTAAAGTAGCATGCTATGAATCATTATGGCTGAATTAGATTCACTTTCAACCCTTCTGCTGTATTAACGACTAAGTAAGCAGCATCTTTAAATTTTAGTAATTGTGGATAATCTATTTTGGCACTGGTGGTGAGCAAAGTAGTCGCATCAGACCATGTTTTACCTCCATCACTTGATGCCATGCTCATGACTTTCTTTACGTTGCCTTTGTGCGTTTCTAACCAAGCCAGCCACACTTTTTCACCAACTGATAACAATGAGGGATGACCTGCTTGTTTACTGCTATCTCCAAACTGTGTTGCGGGAGCAGTCACCCATGCTTCCCCATCCATACGGCTATAGTAAAGTCCTGGGTTCTTTTCTTTTCCATCAAAGTAGGCCATATGATAACCCCACCAATTTTCACCTATGCCGCCGCTAGCAAGCGCACCTCCATGGTGTGGACAACCATCAATTTTCCAACGACCAAATGTTGCACGCTTCAGATTAGCCGCCTCACCTACTTTTGGAATTTCCGCCATCATATGATCGCGCTCACCTCCCTCAAATACATGGCGCCACATGGCAACGACAGTGCCATCAGGTTTCGTTGTGGTTGCTATTCGGCAGCACTCACATGAGTAGTCAGCCAATCTAGCTTCAGGGCTGAAGCTTTGACCTTGATCAGTTGAAATTGTGTAATAGATCGAACTTCCACTCCGCTTCTTAGCTGCAATTTTATCAGCAACTAAATCTCGCGCATCTAGCCATAAAACAGTTATTTTCCCGTCTGGAGAAATCGATAATTCTTCGAATGCATGACCGATTTCTGATCGATCCTGATGCACGATGATGGGCTTTTCAAAACGATTTCCGCCATCGAGTGAGCGTGCAAACCAGATATGGCCTGAAAACTGTTTAGTCAGATTTTGCATCCAAGCAACGTATACTTCGCCTCTAGGCCCTAACGCAATCTTAGGTCGCACCTCCCCTTTTGCAGAAAGCTTTTGTTTTTCCGTATTAACGCGTACTGGCTTTGAAAAGGTGTTACCCATATCTTTGCTCGATGACACCATTACAAAACCATCATCTATACCAACTCGCCACAAACTTCCTTTTGCATCAACCGCAACAGAAATTGCAAGGTTATCACCCGATGCCATCCCATGC
>JBFJJY010000263.1:0-2926 GCA_041612055.1 Methylophilaceae bacterium
AACAGAGCCAAAAATTCGCGTTATGGTTGAAGGCCAAGATGCTACTTTAGTACAGCAGTTAGCTGAACGAATCGCTAGTGTTGTAGAGGCGCAAAACCAATAAAAACAGTATAAATAATTGTTTTTATAGGATTAAATTTATTTTATCATCATAAAACATTCATTCTGGCTTCATTAACTTGTCATATTAAGAGCGCATTCTGCCAGCACAAACAACTGTAACTGGAGATTGTGATGTCAAATAGAATGCGCTTATATCTTACTAGGATGAATCATTTTGATAGTGCCTTATGTATTAAACTGAGTCATGCAAGCCAATACCCGATTGTACGCGACTGGTTTAGATTGATGAGTCGTTTAGGTGATGGTGTGTTTTGGTACACCATGCTATTAGGTATATTATTAATACAAGGTGAATCTGCATGGATGCCTGTATTGCATATTGTTGCCACTGCCTTATTAGGTACTCTGATATATAAATGGTTAAAAGGTAAAACGTTGCGACCAAGACCTTATCAAGTATTGCAAGATGTCTGGTTAACCGGTAAGCCTTTAGATTATTTTAGTTTTCCTTCAGGTCATACCCTGCATGCGGTGACATTTAGCTGTATGACTTTAGCTTACTTTCCTGCACTGGCTTTGCTGGTAATTCCATTTAGCATCATGGTTGCGATGTCGCGGGTTGTGCTAGGCTTACACTACCCAAGTGATGTGTTAGCTGGTGCAGTCATTGGCATTGCTCTATCGGTCATGTCAATACAGATCATCTTCTAGAAATTGTCATCGTAGTCTTAAAAAGGTGATGTCATCGCTACATCACCTTTTTTTACACGTTCCAATCAGATTAAAACTAGATGCTGTAATAGCGAATTGGCTCTGCATGATCCATATGTAGCGTTGCTAAGCAATGTTCCCGCCACATCAGCACACGGGATAAGTCGTCAATCGCAGTACGCTCTGGCTGCCAATTAGGCAATTGACCATTCATGATTTTATGGAAATCTTTTAGCGCTTCTTCTGTTTGATTAATGTAGTAATCAAAATGTTTATGTTTTTTATTATTATTAAAATGAATACATCGATGAATGATATTAGGCAATCTAACGGCTCTTAGTAGGCGGTCAGCATAACCCAAGGTACGTAACTGTCGATTAATTAAACGTTGGCACTGCTCAAAACAAGGCGCAATAAAATGGCTAATCATGAATGCATGTTTAGCAAGTAATTGCCCTGGTGTTTGATGTAATGATTGTTGAATATGCACATCCATTGCCCATTCTGCTGCAATGTGGGTAAAAATACTTTCGTGCTCCCACAGCGCTTCATGTGCGGGTACAAAATGATTATGGGCAATCACATCAACATACAAATGACTGGCATAGCCGATTGCAATTGCAGTTTCTTCATCCGTGGTGGCATTGTTGATTAAATATTCGGCCTTTTGCCATTGATGAGTGGTTTTAAATTTTTTAGAAATGACGGCTAAATCGGGTAAGCAAGCACCTGCCATCACCAGTTCAGGGAAGCGTTTAATGGCTTCTCTGAAGCGCTTATCTAACAAAGGTGATGCAATCAACAGTGACTGGGCAAAATATACGTGGGTATACAAACCCCAAGCCTGAGCATCGAGTGAATAAAGTGTCAGTGGTAAACACCACCAAAAACCATTCAATAATTTGCGACTGTTCATGGCGCTAATTTGACATGGTTTTATGAAGCTTAAATGACAGAACTTAAAGTTATTAACCAGCAGTTGTCATATTCATTAAAGTGTCACAATGCAACGATACTATGTTTTCATTGCCAAAGATAATATAGGTCACACATGAAAATACTTTTCATATCAGATGTTTATTTCCCGCGAGTGAACGGCGTTTCGACTTCAATCAAAACGTTTATCAATCAGCTGCAACAATTGGGTCACCATGTTGATTTGATTGCACCGGATTATGGAGATGCGCATCAAGAGAATGCTGCTTATATCAAACGCATTCCTGCAAGAGGTATTTATTTTGATCCTGAAGACCGCTTAATGAAATATGGTGCGGCTCTAAAACTATTACCTGAACTCAAAAAACAAAAATACGACATTATTCATATCAATACCCCTTTTGTTGCGCATTATTTGGGACTTAAGTTAGCAAAGCTATTACATATTCCATGCGTTGAAACTTACCATACTTTTTTTGAAGATTATCTGCATCATTATTTACCATGGATTCCACAAGGCATGGCAAGAGGGATTGCACGCTATATTTCAAAAAAACAGTGTAACGCGGTAAATGCCGTTGTTGTGCCATCGCAACCCATGCTCGATGTGCTCAGAGTCTATGGCGTGAGTGTTCGTGCGAATGTCATTCCTACAGGATTGCAAGCAGCAAGCTTTGCCGAGTCAGATGGTCTGCAGTTTAAAGAAAAACATGGTATTGAAAATAAACGCCCTATGCTGCTGTATGTGGGGCGTGTTGCATTTGAGAAGAATATTCCATTCTTATTTGAAATGACGAAAGTGCTTGCTGAACGTCATCCTAATGTTTTATTGGTCGTAGCAGGAGAAGGTCCAGCAGAAAAATCATTGCATCAGTTGGCCACTACATTAAAGATTGAGGATAACGTCAAATTTATTGGCTATTTAGATCGAGATACCGAGCTTAACGCTTGTTATAAATCAGCAGATGTTTTTGTATTTTCATCAAAAAGTGAAACACAAGGTCTGGTGTTATTAGAGGCAATGGCGCAAGGTACTCCTGTGGTTGGTATTGCTGAGCTAGGAACAGCCTCCATTTTGCATGAAGGACAGGGTGCCTTAATTGCAACTGAGAATGCCGTTGAGTTCTCCAATAAAGTGGCTTCTTTAATTGAGGATCACACCAAGCGCGATCTGCTCAGTCAAAAAGCAAAAGACTATGCATTATGTGTTTGGTCT
>JBFJJY010000264.1:0-2917 GCA_041612055.1 Methylophilaceae bacterium
CAATGGTTTGGACCCTCCCCGGCTTTTCAGCCGAGGTCCTGATCCCGTTTGGGCTCAGGATAGTTTTGCGTCCTTGGGTTACCCCAAGTTTGTCTTTATCGTCATGCTTCTCTATCTAGCCAAAGTATACAATCTGTGATTACCAGTGCATTTGTTGAAACAATATTTGACGGTGTTTTTGCGATTGTTGGCCTCATGATGATGTATATCTATAGCCCATTGCTCACATGGATTGCCTTGGCCGCTATTGCACTTTACGTTTTAGTCCGTGTAATTTGGTACTATCCATTTTATCGCGCAACAGAAGAGCACATCATTCGCGCCGCATCACGAGCAAGCCACTTTTTAGAGTCTATCCGCGGAGCTAGAGCCATTAAAGTGTTTGGAAGACAGCATGAGCGGTTATCTTCTTGGCAAAGTTTATTGATTAATGAAACCAATGCTGATATTGCAGTTAATAAATTGCAGATATTCTATAACTTTGTAAATTCATCTTTATCCACAATTTTCAATATTATTTTGATTTATATAGGAGCTAAGCTCATCATGAATAATGAACTGAGTGTAGGTATGCTGACTGCATTTTTAGCTTACCGGACCCAGTTTGCTACGCGAATTGTCGAGCTTATAAATAAATATATTGAAATTAAAATGTTACGTATTCAGTCTGAACGTTTAGCCGATATTGTTCTAACCCCAGCAGAAGAAGACACTTCACCTTTACTAACAAGTAATGATCCGGCAAACAGTGATATTAAGTTTGATCATGTAAAATTTAAATACGCAGAAGATGAGCCGCTCGTGCTTGATGACTTGTGTCTTGAAATAAAGAGTGGAGAATGCATAGCGATTGTGGGGGCGTCAGGCTGTGGTAAAACAACCTTGGTTAATATGCTTATTGGGACATATAAACCTACCCAAGGCCACATCATGATTAATCAATTGGCATTGGATAAATATGGTGTTAGTAATTGGCGTGAGCAGCTTGGTGTTGTAATGCAAGACGATAGTTTATTTGCTGGTTCAATTGCCGACAATATCAGCTTTTTTGATAGAAAATTTAACTTTGAAAAAATTGAACAAACAGCCAAGCTAGCCGCTATCCATGAAGACATTCAAATGATGCCAATGGGATATCAAACACTAATTGGTGACATGGGTATGTCACTGTCAGGGGGACAAAAGCAGCGCTTACTCATGGCGCGTGCTCTATATAAAGATCCACAAGTATTGATTTTGGATGAAGCCACTAGCCATCTTGACGTGAAGAATGAACTGAAAGTTAGCGCATCAATTGCTGCGCTTAAAATCACAAGGATTATCATTGCACATCGTCCTGAAACTATCAAGATGGCTGACCGAGTAGTAGAACTTGATCGCGGGACGGTAAAGTATGATGGACTGCCAGCAGAGTATCTAAAAAATGTTAATGCTGATTGACAGCGATTATGATGTTGCTTAATTCAGTAACAAAAATAAGAATTGCGGTTGGTGCATTACTTATTTCTACGGTAGTTGAGGCCGGGATTAATGAACGCCAATTAAATACTTTTATCATCACTAAAAGTCTAGGTTCGCAGGTGGTGAACATGGAAAAAATTGAGCGGCAACAAACAGTAGAGTTATTGCAACCACAATTTGAGCCACCAATAATCCTATCCTCTGAGCGGCTAAAGATTAGTAAGCAGTTAAGTTTGCCAATTAGCAAGGAAGACAATACGCGTCTGGTTGTTACGCCAGAGAACAATATACAAGGGCTAGAAGTTAAACAAACTAAGAAGGCTACTGAGTCACCAGAAAAATTAGTTATTATCGAGCCTTATGATGGCGAAGAAGTTTTAGTCTCACCTCCCTTAGTGGAGGGTTCTAAAAACTACAACGTACGAGACTCACAGTGTGGTGGTGAAACGATATCTGATAAAGCGTTAATCACTTTAAATGATGTTTTACTAACTGTTTTTTGTAAAAGCCCAGCAATTAGTGAAGCATTGATGCTGATTGAGGATAGCCAGGCTGGCGTGGAGTTGGCTGACTCAGCATTTAGACCTGAAATTGCACTAAATGGCCAGCTGGCTACCAACCAAATTCCATCCAATAACTCGAATGCTGGTCCTTCAACAAGAAGTCTGACAAGTTCTATTAACTTAAGTTGGTTGCTCTTTGATTTTGGTGCTAGGAGTGCAACATTAGCCGCAGCAAGACAAACGTTGAGTGCTTCAATAGCAAATCAGAATAGTACGATTCTCAGTGCGTTAACGGAGGCGCTAGGAATTTATATGGAAGCGCTGACGGCAAGTAGTAATCTACAAACATTACAAGAAGCCGAAAAAGTGGCTAAGAAAAGTATGGAAATTGTGGAAGCACAATATGGCGCACGGATTGTTGGGTTGTCTGAAAAAATGCAAGCAAAAACAGCTTTAGCACAGAAGACATTAGAGCGTGCTCAGGCCAACGGTTTATGGTTGTCTAGTCGTGGCAAGTTAGCAATAGTGTTAGGTCTGCCTGTCCAAACAAGGCTTCGCTTAGCTGAACCCATATTTTTTGAAAGTGCTGCAATGCCAAATGGTGAAGCGCTATTGGAAGAAGCTAAAAACTTGCATCCGCGAATAATTGCTGCGAATGCAGAAATTGCGGCATTAGAGCAAACCTTGAGGTCAATCAATAATGAATATAAAGGGACGCTGAATTTTAGTAGTAATGCAGCGCGAACAGAGTCGTATTTTGATGATGGCGATAAAATTAGCCAAAACAATCTTGGTCTTTCAGTTCAAGTAAATATTCCAATATTTACGGGAAAGGTAAGGCAAGCAAGGTTGGGGCAAGTGCAATCAAAAATTAATGCTCAGCATGAGGTAATTCACCAGATTAAAAATGAGCTCTCTGCAGATGTTTGGGGTAATACTATTGAAATTCAAAC
>JBFJJY010000265.1:0-2915 GCA_041612055.1 Methylophilaceae bacterium
GACATGAGGCCGTCCTTCTGCAACTTTATTGACAGCTTTGACGGTTAAACCATTGTCGGTCAGCGCCCTAGCCGTACCTTTTGTTGCGACCAATTCAAAACCAAGCTTTTGTAAATCTTGGGCAATATCAACAACATTTTGATGATCTTCATTACGCACACTGATAAAAGCTTTTCCACCTTGTGGCAGTTTAATTGATGCTCCTAGTTGTGATTTAACAAAGGCTTCAGCAAACGTACTGCCAACCCCCATGACCTCACCTGTCGATTTCATTTCTGGGCCTAAAATGGTATCTACGCCTGGAAATTTAATAAACGGGAATACGGCCTCTTTAACAGAATAGTATGGTGGTATGACTTCTTTGGTAACGCCTTGTGATTTCAAGCTTTTGCCCGCCATGCAACGTGCCGCTATTTTAGCCAGTTGCAAACCGCAGGCTTTAGACACAAATGGAACCGTACGCGAAGCACGTGGGTTTACTTCTAATACATAAACTGTTGTACCTTGAATCGCAAACTGGACATTCATTAACCCTTTAACACCAAGTGCTTTCGCCATCATCACTGTTTGCTTACGCAACTCATCTTGCAGTGCTTGGCTCAAACTATAAGGTGGCAATGAGCAAGCAGAGTCACCTGAGTGTACACCGGCTTGTTCAATGTGTTGCATGATGCCGCCAATTAATACCTCTTCTCCATCACAAATCGCATCTACGTCAATCTCTAAAGCGTCGTTTAAGAAGCGATCGAGCAACACTGGCGAATCGTTAGACACTTTAACCGCTTCGCGCATGTAGCGCTCTAACTGGCTTTTTTCTTGCACAATTTCCATCGCACGACCACCCAGTACATAACTAGGACGGACGACCAATGGATAACCAATCTCTTCAGCCAAACGAATGGCTTCTTCTGGCGCACGTGCTGTACGGTTAGGCGGCTGCTTGAGGCCTAAATCACCTAACATTTTTTGAAAACGTTCACGGTCTTCTGCACGGTCAATCGCATCTGGCGTTGTACCAATAATAGGTACACCTGCTTTTTCTAAAGCTCGCGCCAGTTTCAATGGCGTTTGTCCACCGTACTGCACAATCACACCTTCTGGCTTTTCAAGATGTACAATTTCAAGCACATCCTCTAACGTCACTGGCTCAAAATAGAGTCGGTCTGAGGTATCATAATCGGTCGAAACAGTTTCTGGATTACAGTTCACCATAATCGTTTCATAACCATCTTCACGCATCGCAAACGCAGCGTGAACACAGCAGTAATCAAACTCAATACCTTGACCAATTCGGTTAGGGCCACCACCAAGCACCATGATTTTTTTCTTATCGCTAGGCAGTGACTCACATTCTTCCGCGTAAGTTGAATACATATAAGCTGTATTGGTTGCAAACTCTGCCGCACAGGTATCCACACGTTTATAAACTGGGCGTACATTCAATGCTTGGCGATATGCGCGCACTGCATGTTGATCAGTATCCAATAACGCCGCTAGGCGCTTATCTGAAAAACCTGCTCGCTTGAGTTGGTATAATGCCTCTTTATCCAAATCAGCAATGTGTTTGCCTTCTAATGCTTTTTCTTGATGAATTAAATCTTCAATTTGCGCCAAGAACCAAGGGTCAATTTTACTAATATTAAATACTTCCTGTGCACTCATCCCCGCTCTGAACGCATCACCGACATACCAAATGCGCTCTGATCTTGGCTCACCGAGCTCTTTAGCAATCACATCCACATCTGTCGTTAATGGATCTAAACCATTAACGCCAACTTCTAAACCGCGCAATGCCTTTTGGAATGACTCTTGAAAACTACCACCAATCGCCATCACTTCACCCACAGATTTCATCTGTGTTGTTAATCGGCTGTCTGCTTGTGGGAATTTTTCAAAAGCAAATCGTGGGATTTTCGTCACGACATAATCAATTGAAGGCTCAAAAGAAGCAGGCGTTTGACCGCCTGTAATATCATTTTTTAACTCATCTAATGTATAACCAACTGCTAATTTTGCTGCTACTTTAGCGATCGGGAAGCCCGTGGCTTTAGAAGCGAGCGCAGATGAACGCGACACACGCGGATTCATCTCAATAACAATCATGCGACCATCGTCTGGATTAATCGCAAACTGCACGTTAGAACCACCCGTATCAACACCAATTTCACGCAATACCGCCAAAGACGCATTACGCATAATTTGATACTCTTTATCCGTCAGTGTCTGCGCTGGCGCAACGGTAATGGAGTCACCAGTGTGCACACCCATCGGATCTAAGTTCTCAATCGAACAAATGATAATGCAGTTATCAGCAGAGTCGCGCACGACTTCCATCTCATACTCTTTCCAACCGAGCATGGATTCTTCAATCAATAATTCATTAGTTGGTGAGGCTTCTAAACCGCGCTCACAAATCTCAACAAACTCTTCTCGATTGTAGGCAATACCACCGCCACTACCACCCATGGTGAAGGATGGTCGAATAATCGCTGGGAAACCAATATTGGCTTGCACTTGCAATGCTTCTTCCATGCTGTGTGCAATGGCTGATCGTGCTGAGCCTAGACCAATTTTAGTCATTGCTTCTTTAAACTTCTGGCGGTCTTCTGCTTTATCAATAGCCTCTTTTGAAGCTCCAATTAGCTCAACATTGTATTTTTTCAATACGCCATGTTTATCCAAGTCCAAAGCGCAATTCAACGCGGTCTGCCCACCCATAGTTGGCAACAAAGCATCTGGCTTTTCTTTGGCAATAATTTTTTCAACCACGCGCCAGCTAATCGGCTCAATATAAGTCGCATCTGCCATTTCTGGGTCAGTCATAATCGTCGCTGGATTAGAGTTAACCAGAATCACACGATAACCTTCTTCACGCAACGCCTTGCAGGCTTGCGCTCCAGAGTAGTCAAATTCAC
>JBFJJY010000266.1:0-2910 GCA_041612055.1 Methylophilaceae bacterium
ACGATCGAGATTTTCTTGATGCGATTGTCAATCATATTGCCCATATCGAGCACCAAACCCTGACTTTGTATAAAGGTGGTTATAGTGATTTTGAGCGGCAGCGGGCCGAGAAAATGGCACTGCAACAAGCCATGCACGAAAAGCAGCAACACAAAGTAGCGCATTTACACAAGTACATTGACCGCTTTAAAGCACAAGCGACCAAAGCAAGGCAAGCCCAAAGCCGGATTAAAGCTTTAGAACGAATGGAAATAATCAGTGCTGCCCATGTCGATTCGCAATTTACATTTAGTTTTAGGCCGCCTTTAAGTGCGCCAGAGCCGCTATTAGCCATTAGTGACATTGATGTTGGCTATGCGAACAAACCTATTTTAAGTAAGGTTTCGCTGACAGTAAGACCAAAAGAACGGATTGGTTTGCTTGGCCCCAATGGTGCAGGTAAATCAACATTGATCAAGTTGTTAGCGGGC
Source organism: Methylophilaceae bacterium (assembly GCA_041612055.1). GTDB lineage: Bacteria > Pseudomonadota > Gammaproteobacteria > Burkholderiales > Methylophilaceae. The sequence continues at coordinate 471 of JBFJJY010000266.1, forward strand.
GAATTAAGCAGCCACGCAGGTAAGCGCGTATTGGGTAAGGATTTAAATATAGGCTATTTTGCACAGCATCAATTAGAGCAGTTGCGTGCAGAAGAATCACCTTTACAGCATATGCAACGTTTAGATAAAAACGCAACTGAACAAGAAATACTTAACTTTTTAGGTGGTTTTGATTTTCGCGGTGACATGGCCAGATCTGCATGCGAAAAGTTCTCAGGCGGCGAAAAATCACGGTTAGCGCTAGCGCTATTAATTTGGACGCGACCCAGTTTGTTATTATTAGACGAGCCAACTAACCACTTAGATTTAGAAATGCGTCATGCCTTAACATTAGCATTACAAGAGTTTGAGGGTGGCGTGGTATTGATTTCACATGATCGCTCGCTTTTGCGCACAACCTGTGATCAGTTTGTATTAGTGGCTAATGGTCAGGCCAATTTGTTTGATGGTGATTTAGAAGATTATTCAGCTTGGGTTGCAGAGCAGCGCAATCAAGAGAAGGCTGTTGCGCTTAATGAAACTGCATCGACTGATAAGAAAAATAGCTATGCGCAAAATAAATTAGATCGCCAAGCGAGAATTGCCGCACGTAGACCATTGATTAAAGAGTCCGACCAGTTAGAGCGTGATATTGCTGCTTGGCAGTTGGAAAAAACGGCCTGCGATGAACGCTTAAATGATACTGCGTTGTATGAAAATAATGACAAAACTGAGTTACAGGCTTTGCTAAAGCTGCAATCTGCGTTAACGTTAAACATTGAGCAAGCAGAAGAGCGCTGGTTAAGCGTGCATGAACAACTAGAAATGCTACCTGAGATTGATGCTTAGGCCCTATATCACTATTTAAAAATGAAAGCGAACGGATGGAAGAGCTTAAATATTCACAACGATTAACCTTATTACATGGCATTTGTTTAGCAGAAACACATGCAGATGGTGCAAAGCCCAGTACAGACCTGGCTGATTATGATGCCTTAGACGCGGCTTATTATCTAGCCAGTTATATTAGTTTTAATGCCATCACAGCTGCTGGGCGCAATCCAAAAGAAGAGCTTACGGAAGATTTTGACATGTTAAGCGTCTATCAAGCCTATGGTTTGTTAACCTATGCTTTTTTAACAACACCATTAGCGGCTGAAGATATTAAACCAGATTACCAAGCGGCGCAGGTCACGATTGCAAAAACCTTATTCTCAGGTATTCCAGATGAGCAGATGATTGAAATTATCAACTCAGGTTTAAATAAAGTAAAACTGATTAGTGACGCTGATGTTGAACATTGGAGCGAGTTTAGAGAGAACTTAGACAAGCTGACAATCAGTTTTGTGATAGCGGGAACGGATGATGAAAGCCCACATCGCAAAGAAGAGATACTGCCTTTATTTGGACAGTTACTCAGTCAATTATGCGAGGCATTCGAAGCTGCTTAAGCTGATTACCATGATTAAAAAGGCCACGTAATGTGGCCTTTTGCATGATTAAACGATCATCAGGTTAAATGAATCAAGTTGTGTCAATAATCTATTGATTATGAGGTTTTTTCGCCACCATGTGGCTCATGGTGCTTTTTGAACTTGGCCTTATTTTCAGCAACTTGTTTGCGTTGCTCAGGTGTTAGTAAATTTAATACCTGCTGATGGTGCTGCACCCTAGCTAGAATGCTGTCGCGCTCGATTGCTGCTAGTTGATCTGCAATTGCTCTCGCCTTATCTTCAGAATATTGATCAGATAACTGCATTAACTCTCGTTTGAGTTGATGACGTGCTTTCATGTGCTCACGCATCTTTGGTACTTGGGCATGCTTTAATTCAAAAATCTTGTCTTTTTGCGCCTCTGTTAAATCAAGGCCACGTAAAAAACGCAATTGATGACCCGAGTGCATCATGTTTTTGTGATGACCGTGCTCACCTTTTTGCATGCAGTGATGTGGTTTGTCGTGACCTTGATTTGGTTGTGCTGTTGCAACGCTCGCCATGCTTAAACTAAGAATTGTCGCTGCTAATAATGGTTTGAATAATAATTTCATGGTTTAACCTTTCATGTTGTTCTTGAAAAAATCTGTCTTAATTGAAGACAAACACAGTTTGAAGGTTTTGTTGTTAAGTGCTGTTAAGGTGTTGTAAAAAGATGTAAAGAGATGGCGTAAATAAGTGGCAAATTGCTTGACGATGTAAAGTTAGGTAAAGCACAGACAACAAATCTTGTTGAGCATGGGTTTACTCGTTATGATTGGATAAATTTTTAGGAAAAAGAGTTGAGCAAACTATTACTGATTGATGATGATGTAGAACTCGTTAGCATGCTAAAGGAGTTTTTGCAGCAAGAAGGCTTTGATGTCACGGCAGGGCACGATGGCATCTCGGCCGAGCAATATGTACTAGCAGGTCGCTTTGATTTAATGGTGTTGGATGTCATGATGCCCGTGCAAGATGGGATGCAA
>JBFJJY010000267.1:0-2906 GCA_041612055.1 Methylophilaceae bacterium
ACCTGATGATATTAAAGGTGAATCAATTGTTGCATATGTCGTGCTTAAAGGCGAACGCGAAACAGGTGAAAAAGCCAAAGCGATTGTCAACGAACTCCGCAACTGGGTTGGCAAAGAAATTGGCCCAATCGCCAAACCAAGCGAGATTCGTTTTGGCGATAACTTACCAAAAACTCGCAGCGGCAAAATTATGCGCCGTTTATTGCGCAGCTTGGCTAAAGGCGAAGAGATCACATCGGATATTTCGACGTTGGAGAATCCTGCGATATTGGAGCAATTGAAAGAGGTTGTTAGTTAACTGAACATTTAATTTGCGTTAGCTCAATTAAGGAATACTGATGCAAGACCATACAAAAGTGAGTGCAGATCATTTAATTAAAGTCTGGGAAAAAGTTATAGACCTTCAGATGCATTTTAATGAAATGTGTATGAATCTCAGGCGCACAGCTATAAGTGTCCTCGGAGTAATGTTGGCTGCTGGCGCGCTGTCTTTTAGGTTTGTCGGCATGATTAAAATTGGCTCTAATATAATGTCTGTCGCATTTTTATTTATTGCTATTGCCATACTTGTCTGGGGCTCTTTTTATCTTATGGATAGATTTTGGTATCACCAGTTGCTTCGATCTACTGTTAGTTACGCAGAGTCTCTAGAGGTTTCGGCAAAAAACACTGACACACCATTCAACCTAGATGTTTCCAAAAGAATCAGAGAAGAAAATCATAAGTCCCTTAATTTAACAGGCGCGGCAAAAATTAATTGGTTTTATGGCGTAATTGCTACATCACTCATTATTGCTGAAATATTTTTATACAATGGAACAGTATCACATGTGTCATAGTAGTCAGGCATACCTCAACAGTCATGCAGGGTGAGTAACTTGTTTGCCTATTCGTAATTAAATTTAAATAGTGTGTTTTATTTCTATTTCTGACTGAATAAAAAGTGTATAAAGATAGATAAGCATATTGCAATCGAAAAAAGGAAACCAAATGAGTAATGAAGATATCTCTCTGATTAAATTGACTATTCAGCATTATATTAATGGCGCTAAATCTGGAAAAGGTAATGACATGAAGCCTGCATTTCATGCTGATGCAACCATTTTTGGCTATATTGGAAATGATTTATTTGCAGGAGCAATACAAAAGCTTTTTGATTGGGTTGATGAAAACGGTCCTGCAACTGACATTAAAACCAATATTGCGAACATTGATATTGAAGGTTCGATAGCTACTGCAAGATTAGAATCAGACAATTGGACTGGTCATCAATTCACTGATTTTTTTACACTTTTGAAAGTTGATGGGGAATGGAAAATCATGAATAAGGTATTTCACCTGCATGGTTAACATTGGCTGTGTAAATCGATAGTAATCACTAAACTAATTGGAAGATATTGCGCCCTGTATTGATGCGTTCTAAGCGAATGTTATGAAGGTGTTAATCAAGCTTAGGACATTTTTTAATTGATATTTTAGTTATTGGCCATGAAATTACATAAAACGCTATGCTGGTTTTTACTATTCTTCAGCCTATTCATTTCAAATTTGACGTTCGCTTTAGATTGTCAAAACGCGCAAACCCAAACTGACCTGAATCAATGCGCAGCTGCTGAACTCAATCAAGCAACAACGCAAATTAACCAAACGTATGACCAGTTAAGAGCGAAGTTAAACCCAGAGCAAAAGCAACAACTCAAAAAGGTGCAACTGGCTTGGATTAAATTTAAAAATTTAGCCTGTGATTTTGAAGCTTCAGGTGTTGAGGGAGGTTCTGCCCATTCGATGATTTTAGCGGCTTGCTTGGCTGAACAAACACGCCAACGTAATACAGCGCTTGAAGCACTTCTTCATTGCCAAGAAGGTGATTTAAGTTGCCCTGCTTGGTAATGCATATCCGCTCTTAACTTGAAGCGGCTTAAATCGTGACTTGCGATATACTCACTGATTCATCAAGCAAGAGATTAAAACCATGACCGTATCACCTAACAACAAAGCTGAAGAATACCTTTTTGATGCTGAGGGCTGTTATATCACCGAGCTTTCAAACACCCCTGCCGATCCAGCTGTATCCATCGCCAAAGCACGTGTAGAACCGAATGTAACCACGACATGGCATCAACTCAAGGCGGTAACAGAACGGTATTGTATTTTAGAGGGAACTGGTTTAGTTGAAGTTGGTAACGAACCACCTAAAAGCGTAAGCGTTGGCGATGTGGTGATGATTCCACCAATGACACGGCAAAGAATTAAAAACATTGGTAGCACTGATTTAATTTTTTTAGCAATATGCAGCCCGCGCTTTACCCCTGAGTGTTATGAGTCACTCGTTTAAGCACGGGTTGTATCTGCAAACGCACAGGTTGTGAGAAAATAAGGTTGATTGCATTAATAACACCATTTGGAAAATCATGATAGCAACGAGTAATATCGCATTAAAAGTCCCTTTTAAAGAAAAAGATGAAGCAAAATCACTAGGTGCACGCTGGAATCCTGAAGGTAAACATTGGTATGTGCCAGAGGGCATTGATGCCGCGCCATTTGAAAAATGGATGGATGGAGATGCGCCAACAATGCCTGCTAAGGCAAGTGTATCTACAGCACCGATACAGCATGCAAATCAAACAAAAACCACATTACCTGCGAGCGCAGATTTAGATGACATTAATGCCATGTTGCGCGATGCTTATGAAGTAAACGATGACGACTAGATGTGACTGGGCTAAGGGATCTGCTTTAGAAGTTCAATACCACGATACCGAATGGGGTGTACCCATTCATGACGACCGCTTATTATTTGAAGCACTCACGCTAGAAGGCGCACAAGCAGGTTTAAGTTGGGCAACCATACTTAAAAAGCGAGAAGGTTATCGGCTTGCGTTTGATGATTTTAATATTGAAAAAGT
>JBFJJY010000268.1:0-2904 GCA_041612055.1 Methylophilaceae bacterium
AGTTCTGGTGAAATAGGCTTGGATAAAAAATGGCGCATGTCACGGCGTTCAGCAATGACTTTGTAGACCGCTTGTTTTTCTATATCTGAATAACTGTGATTCATCATAATTACGTTGATAAAAAGCCGCGTTAGAAGTTTTTTCTAACGCGGCTTAATGTATAAAATATCACCTGCTTATGGAGTTGTTACAGGTGCACGTAAATTGAGTGCAGGCAATGCCTTAGCAAATGCCCAAAATGTTGCGAGATACATCATGGTGTAACCCATATAACTAGGTAAATATTCCCAACCATGTTTTAGCGCCTCAATAACGCCTTCTGCAGGAAAACGACCTGAAAATAGATAATAGGTCTGTGTTGAAATAACAAAAGCAAGAAATGTTGCTAATACACCAGCAGTCAGATATTTAAACACATCATAAGGGTTGTTTTGTTTTCCTAACCAAACACCTGCCAACCACATCACAGCGTAAGTTGGCAACATGCCCCAATAACCGTCAGTTAAACAAAAAGCCTGAAAGCTATCAATTGCCGCCGCACCGAAATCAATTACGGTTGCTAACACAACAAACAGCGCAAACCAAGCGGCTCTTTTTAAGCAAAGACCACCAATCACTAATAATGCCAAACTTGCATCAGGTAGTGATACATGTGTCATGACATGGCTGCCACGGGTGAGTAGCATTAAAAAAGCCAAGATGGCTGCAATAATAAGCGATTTATTGATTTGTGATGTATTCATAACTGTCTCCATTTTTGTGTGGGTATCATACCATTTTTTTAAAAATCTGCCTTCATCCCAACTCGCCAAGTTCTGACAAAGTCGACTGGGAAAAGCGCGTCGTCCTGCACTTGAATTGAATTTTCTTGTTCAAAGATGTTGTTGATTGATGCGAAGAAATCTACATTTTTATATGCATAACGTATTGCTAAGTTAGTCGAACTATAACTGTCTTGCTTTTGATTAAAGTTATTAGCAAAATCGTTATAAGCATAGGCTTTAGCTCGCCATGTATGATTTAAGTTCAAGCTAGTATTTTGGTAAAACTGATAGTTTAGGTTGGCGACAACACTGTGTTTTGGCACGCCCGGTAAGTTTTTTCCGTCAAACGCACCACCGACACTACTTTCTTTATCAATTTTAGCGCGAGTGAAGTTATAGATAATAGATGCATTTAGCGAATTATTAAATGTGAAATAATCTTGTACTTCAAAGCCATATTTATAGGTTTTGTCTAAGTTACTATTCGTACCAAAAAGGCCGAGAGTCGGATCTAGATAAATCTCATCGTTTAGCTTTGAATAAAAAGTGATTAGTTTAAGACGGTTGTTAGAAGTAGTATGGTTTAAACCTACATTTAGCGTTTTTACTTTAGCAGGTTTAATAAAGTTGTTAAAACCACCTCCAAATAAGAAAAATCTATCTATGTCAGGTGCTTGGAAGGCTTGATTATAGTTGGTGAACATTGATAGCTTCGGTGTGAATTTATAATTTGCACCGATATCCCAAGCCGTCAAATCATCACTCTGCCTGAGCGTTTGCCCAACATTTGGTTTATAAACGTAGTTTACCTTTTCTTTTCTTGCACCAGCAGAAATCGTTAATCCGTTGACCAGCCAGTAAGCTTGGTGCTCAGCATTAACAAAATAAGCTTCGTTATCTTTCGTTGTGATGTTTGTGCTCGCTTTGCGATTCCCATCAAAATTTTGCAAGCCGACAATGACATTAAACTTTTCATCATTATAGCTAGCACTTAATTCATTTCCTTCGTAGTCATAAGTAGATAAGTTAAAGAAGTTAATAAAATCGGAAGTTTTATCTTCTCTGAAATGTGAGGCTTTAAGCGATAGCTGTTTTGTGACATCGTATTCCGCACCAACTTGCCATCTGTCGCTATTAAGCGCTTGGTGCGTGTAGGTTTGGTTAAAAGGTCGCTTGGTGACCTGTTTAGGATCTTGCTTAAACTCAGCTTTGGTTAATGCATTCACATATCTTGTGTCGTTACGTGAACTGGTTCCTTCGGCAGAAAATCTTAAGTACTGGGTCGGTTTAATTTTTAATTTTACGTTTTGACTGTTACTAGTAAATTGGTCTTTATGTCCAGTTTCATCTTTTTTGCTGAAGCCATCGTGGCTGTCGTGCGCTAACGTCGCTGATAAATCGATATGCTTTTCTGATATTCCAGCTTGGATGCTATGATTTTTCTGACCGTAGTTACCAAGAGACGTGGTGACACTTACACCAGATTTTGTTTTGGTATAAATTTGTATAGCACCTGCTGTTGCGCCATCTCCGTAAATCACTGAGCCACTGCCTTTGCTAATCTCAATTCGCTCAACGTTAGAGAGTGGAATGCCTGCTAATAGCTGTGAGGAAAGATCAATATTATTTAGCCTCTGACCATCAACAGTAATAACAACGTTTTGGTTGCCATTTTCATTGCCATAACCACGTAAATTAATAGAAGCAGTTGCTTTATTTGTTGATACAGCATTAAGTGAAGTTTGTTGCGTCAAAAATTCTAAAAGCGTTGCCGCGCCAGAAGCCTCTATTTGCTTAGCAGTATGAATTTCAGATGCATAAGTGGTTTCAGTATCTTTGCGTTCAAAACGATTTGACTTCACTGTGATATCGTCTAGTTCAATACTTTCTGCAGAATAAGCAGAAGGTGATAGTGCCAGCCCAACTAGGCTGACGGTGAGGATTTTTTTCATTATCTTTTCCCTAAAACATGCGACCCCGCATGCATAAAATTAAACTAGGGAGTACAGAAAGGTAAAAGACAAAAAATGCACTTTGCAAATAATGAAATTAACAAAGTGTCAGCTTTTTGTACCGTCACCCCGCGGTATTTCCTAGCGTGCCTAATATAGGCAGGTCGTTGCGAGGCCGGTCTCCGGGC
>JBFJJY010000269.1:0-2896 GCA_041612055.1 Methylophilaceae bacterium
GTTTTATATCTTTTACCCCTTGTTTCTATGTTCATTGGCGCCATATTAGCAATACAAGTTGTCGATTCTGATTTAAGTGCGATGTTGGGTGCAGTGATTGGTTTAGTTGCTGGATTTTATTGGGTAAAAGCACATATTGCAGGACATGTTTATTACCACAATCATCAGCCTGCAATATTGCGCTTGGACACTGCTAAAGCAGATGTAGACACTATTCAGTTTCAATAAGCTATTTAATTTCAATCAGTTAAGGAAGTGTAATGTTGAGGAAATTATTATCAACGATAGTAATCGTATTGTCCGTGATGTTGGCCATGCCAACGTTTGCCGCCAATCTGCCTGATTTTACAGTGTTGGCGGAAAAACAAGGGCCAGCTGTGGTTAATATTAGTATCACGCAGGTGATGCGCCGTAATCAGATGCCTTTTCCCGGAATGCCATATGACGAAAATCTACAAGAATTTTTTAAGCGGTTTGGCATTCCTGGTATGCCAGGCATGCCCAGCCAGCCAGGTCAAGGCGAGCAAGAATATAAATCACAATCCTTGGGATCTGGATTTATTATCAGTCAAGATGGTTATATTTTAACCAATGCGCATGTTGTCAGTGCGGCAGACGAAGTGCTAGTGAAGCTTTCAGACAAGCGCGAATTTAAAGCGAAAATTATTGGTGCTGATAAACGAACAGATGTTGCACTAATTAAAATTGAAGCGAAAAACTTACCAAAGGTGAATATCGGCGATCCGTCAAAACTTAAAGTTGGCGAATGGGTTGCTGCAATTGGCTCACCATTTGGTTTGGAAAACACGATGACTGCGGGTATCGTGAGTGCGGTTGGTCGTGCTTTGCCACAAGAAAATTATGTGCCATTTATTCAAACAGACGTCGCAATTAATCCAGGCAACTCTGGAGGTCCGCTGTTTAATTTAGCAGGTGAAGTGGTTGGTATCAATTCGCAAATTTATAGTCGTAGTGGCGGATCCATGGGCTTATCTTTTAGTATTCCAATTGATGTTGCTATTAGCATTTCTAATCAATTAAAAGCGTCAGGAAAAATTACGCGTGGTTGGTTGGGTGTGGCGATTCAAGAGCTCACAAAAGACTTAGCCGAATCATTTGGCATGAAAGATACTAACGGTGTATTAATTGCAGGTGTTGAAAAGTCAGGTCCTGCTGACAAAGGCGGCTTAGAGGCTGGCGATGTCATTATTCAGTTTGACGGCAAGCCAATCGAAACGTCCAGTGACTTGCCTCGTGTTGTGGGCATGACGGAGCCAGGTAAATCGGTGAATGTTGATGTGTTGCGCAAAGGTAATAAAAAAACCTTGCGGATTAAAGTGGGTGAAATGCCATCTGAAGAGATGGAAATTAGCCAAGCTAATACACCTCCAGCCGAAGAAGCCAGCAATAAAATTGGTTTAACGCTGAGTGCATTGACACCACAACAAAAGAAAAAATTAAACGGAAAAAATGGTTTGTTAGTAATCGCGAGTACGGGAGTGAGTGCCGAAGCTGGCATTCGCCGTGGCGATGTGATTTTGGGTTTAAATAATAATGAAACACAAAGTGTTGAACAATTTAACAAACAAATCAATGCTGTGCGTGCTGGTAAGACAGTAGCAGTACTGGTGCAACGCGGTGATAGCACGTTGTATGTACCTATTAAAGTGAAGTAACTTGTCGTATATAAAAGCCCGCCTAGTGCGGGCTTTTTGCTATCAGCAAACTGCATTTCGCATCAATCAACCGCTGATTTAATTAATTAGCAAACTAATCAAGCATTTGTAGTAAAATCACGCCTATTGAAAAAAGAGCGCTCTGAGCGCTTTATTTATTTGTAATGCATATAAAGACACATGAAAAACATTCGTAATTTCTCTATTATCGCGCATATTGATCACGGCAAATCAACGTTAGCAGATCGTATTATTCATCTTTGTGGTGGTCTTGAAGACCGCGAAATGGAAGCACAAGTGCTCGATAGCATGGATATCGAGCGAGAGCGAGGCATTACAATTAAAGCGCAAACGGCAACATTGCAATATCTTGCAGATGATGGAGAAACTTATCTGCTTAATTTGATTGATACCCCAGGCCATGTTGATTTTAGCTATGAAGTCAGTCGGTCACTGTCAGCCTGTGAAGGGGCGTTGTTAGTGGTCGATGCCAGCCAAGGTGTTGAGGCGCAAAGTGTCGCGAACTGCTATACCGCAATTGATTTAGGTTTAGAAGTAACAGCAGTGCTCAATAAAATTGACTTGCCTTCAGCTGACCCAGAACGTGTAATACAAGAAATTGAAGATGTCATTGGGATTGATGCGCGCGATGCAGTGCAATGTTCCGCCAAAACAGGTTTAGGCGTTCGGGCGGTTATTGAAGCTGTAATCGCCAAAGTGCCCGCGCCTAAAGGCGATATCAATGCACCATTAAAAGCATTAGTTATTGATGCTTGGTTTGATAATTATGTCGGTGTTGTGATGTTGGTTCGCATTATTGATGGACAGCTTAAACGTAAAGATAAAATTAAAATGATGGCAACAGGCTCACAACATTTGTGTGAGCAAGTTGGTGTATTCACGCCAAAATCATTACCAATGCCTTCACTTAAAGCAGGTGAAGTTGGTTTTGTCATTGCAGGTATTAAAGAACTGGCAGCAGCTAAAGTAGGTGACACGGTTACCTTGGCTGATAATCCTGCCAAGCAAGCATTGGCAGGATTTAAAGAGGTTAAACCGCAGGTATTTGCTGGCTTGTATCCAGTTGAGTCAAATCAGTTTGAAGCACTCAGAACAGCATTAGAGAAGCTGAGTTTGAATGATGCAAGTTTGCTATTTGAGCCAGAAAACTCAACAGCACTCGGTTTTGGCTTTAGATGTGGCTTCTTAGGGCTGTTACA
>JBFJJY010000270.1:0-2894 GCA_041612055.1 Methylophilaceae bacterium
AACCTTTTTTCTTACGCGTACATTAGCTTTTGCCATGTTGTACTGTCCTTACAAATAATTTTTAAAAAACTTAACTTAATGTTATTTAGATTGCTTAATAGGCTTAATTGGGCCTTTACGTGTACGTGCATTGGTTTTAGTACGTTGTCCACGAACTGGCAAACCGCGACGATGACGTAAACCTCGGTAGCAACCCAAATCCATCAAACGTTTGATATTCATTGTCACTTCACGGCGCAAATCACCTTCAACGGTGAATTGAGCAACGGCTTCACGAAGCTTCTCAACTTCCGCATCGTTTAAATCTTTCACTTTTGCAGTTGTTGCAACACCTGCAGCAGCACATATGCTTTTTGCAGTTACTTTACCAATACCGTAAATCGCGGTTAATGCGATTTCTGTATGTTTATGATTTGGGACATTTACCCCAGCAATACGAGCCATACTCTTAACTCCAAAATGAATCGCTCTTTATGAAGCGACCAAATAAAAAAAGCCTTGCATTCTAACAGTTTGCACTTTGTTTTTCAAACAAAACAAGGCTAGATTAAACACTATCCTTGACGTTGCTTATGACGTGGATCTGTACAAATAACACGCAACACACCACGACGGCGCACTGTTTTACAGTGGCGGCATAATTTTTTAACTGATGCACGAACTCTCATAATTAACCTCTTTAACCAACTAAATCTTTAATTTCTTCACGTGAAATGTAACTCACGCCCTATATTCCAACACTTCAAAGCTTATCGCGTAGTTGCGCCACCTTTGAAGTTAGCTTTTTTCAACAAGCCTTCATATTGGTGTGACATTAAGTGTGATTGCACTTGTGCCATAAAATCCATTGTCACAACAACGATAATCAGCAATGAAGTTCCACCAAAGTAAAACGGCGTATTAAATTTCAAACTTAAAAACTCAGGCAATAAACAAACCAAGGTAATGTAAACAGCCCCGATCAATGTCAATCTGCCCATAATCTTGTCAATATACTTTGCTGTTTGTTCACCTGGACGAATGCCAGGTACAAAAGCACCACTTTTCTTCAGATTGTCAGCCGTTTCTTTTGGGTTGAATACCAACGCTGTATAGAAGAAACAGAAAAACAAAATAGCAGATGCAAACAACAAGATGTAAATTGGCTGCCCTGGGGAAATTGCACCAGACAAGTCTTTTAACCAATACATACTTTCACTACTACCAAACCAACCTGCAAGTGAAGCTGGAAATAAAATAATACTTGATGCAAAAATTGGTGGTATCACGCCAGCCATATTAAGCTTTAATGGCAAATGCGTCGTTTGACCGCCCATCACTTTGTTACCTACTTGTCGCTTGGCATAATTGACTGTGATTTTGCGTTGGCCTCGCTCTACAAATACCACTAGCGCTGTTACCAAAATCACCATCACAAACAAGAACACAACTAACGGTATTGAGAATGCACCTGTACGTGCTAATTCCAACGTACTACCAATAGCCCTAGGCAAACCAGCGACAATCCCTGCAAAAATGATAATCGAAATACCATTGCCGATGCCGCGCTCTGTAATTTGCTCACCAAGCCACATCAAGAACATGGTGCCACCAACTAGGCTCACCACTGTAATCAATCTGAAAGACATGCCTGGGTCTATCACTAAACCAGCTTGCCCTTCAAAAGCAATTGCAATTCCAAGCGCTTGGAATGTTGCCAATGCAACTGTTCCATAACGCGTGTACTTTGTAATTGCACGTCTGCCAGCTTCACCTTCTTTTTTTAACTGCTCTAACTTAGGCGAAACCACTGTCAACAGCTGCATAATAATTGAAGCTGAAATGTAAGGCATAATACCAAGTGCAAATATCGCAAAACGCTCAAGTGAACCACCTGAGAACATATTAAACATACCCAAGATTCCGCCACTCTGCGAATCAAACAGTTGCTTTAATACAGTAGGATCAATTCCCGGCACAGGAATATGTGATCCCAAGCGAAATACGACTAATGCACCTAGCACAAACCATAAGCGACTCTTAAGTTCACTCATTTTTCCAAAAGACTTCAATAAGTTATCTTGTGCCAATTGTCTTCTCTTATGCTTCTACGACTTTACCGCCAGCATTTTCAATCGCTGCACGTGCGCCTTTAGTCAACAACAAACCTTGCACTTGCACTTTTTCAGTTAATTCACCTGATAAATATACTTTTGCAGCTTTAACACGACCAGAAACAATTTTTGCCTCTTTCAGTGCCAATAAATCAATCACTTTAGCATCTAAGCCTAATAGCTCGCTTGTACGCACATGTGCTGTATCCGCTTTAGTCATAGATTTAAAACCACGTTTTGGTAGACGGCGTTGTAAAGGCATTTGACCACCTTCGAAACCGACACGATGTGTACCACCTGAACGTGAGTGTTGACCTTTATGTCCACGGCCACCCGTTTTACCTAATCCAGACCCGATGCCACGACCAACACGACGTGCTTCTTTTTTAGCGCCTTCAGCAGGCTTAATTGTATTTAATTCCATTATCCTTCTACCTTTAATAGATAGTTGACTTTATTAATCATGCCACGTACAGCAGGTGTGTCTTGCAACTCAACTGTATGATGCATACGACGCAAACCCAAACCTTTAACGGTCGCACGATGAGACTCAAGTCTACCAATAATGCTTTTAACCAAGGTCACTTTAACAGTAGCGCCAGACTCTTTTTTTGCTTTAGCCATTTGTTAGCCTCTAATCTCTTCAACTGATTTACCACGCTTAGCAGCCACGTCCGAAGGCGTATTCATTGCTTCTAAGCCATTTAACGTAGCGCGAACAACATTGTATGGATTGGCTGAACCGATGCATTTTGCAGTCACATTTGTGATGCCCATCACTTCAAAAATCGCACGCATCGC
>JBFJJY010000271.1:0-2891 GCA_041612055.1 Methylophilaceae bacterium
GCTTAAAAAAGAAGGTGATAATCAAGTCATTGTTTTTACAAAGACAAAGGTTACTGCTAGTCGATTGAGCCGCGCATTAGAACGCGAAGGCATCAAGGCAGATGCGATTCATGGTGATAAAACACAAAAAGAACGTATCGCGGCTTTGGATGCATTTAAAGAGGGTCAGATTACAGCTTTAGTTGCAACTGATGTTGCAGCACGTGGCCTTGATATCACTGACTTACCCATGGTCATCAACTATGAAATTCCATCTGCGCCAGAAGACTATGTGCATCGTATTGGTCGTACAGGCCGTGCGGGTGCTAGCGGTATTGCAATTTCATTGGTTTCTGAAGAGGAAGAAAAGTATTTTGTTGAAATAGAAAAGCTGATTAAAAAAACTATTCCTCGTGAAGTGTTAGCCGTTTCTCCACAAAAGAAAACCAAACCAACACCATCTAGCAGTTCATCCAAGCCACAACGCTCAGCAACTTCGAATAAGCAAAATAAAAATAGAGACCCTTGGTTTGATCAGCCTTATGTGCCAAATAAACTAACGAACAACAATACAAGCCAAACAAAAAGAGTGTTATCAAAAAACCGCAAGGCGCCTGTTGCAGCACTACTGGGTGGTCTTAATAAATAGTTATTGATTGCGCATAAAGTCTGCAACGCCATACAATTGCGTTGCTAGCTTGGTTAAGATTGGCTCCTCTATGCCAATCTTGTGCATGGCGCTAATCATACAATACATCCATTGGTCTCTTTCTGTCTCACCAATGACAAAAGGCATATGTCTTGCACGTAAACGCGGATGACCATAGCGCTCAATATATAATTGCGGCCCACCTGTCCAACCTGTTAAAAACATAAACAGCTTTTCGCGCGCTTCGGTTAAGTCGGGCTGATGTATGGACCGCAATTTAGCTGCTTTGGCATCACTATCCATGATGTCATAAAAGGTCTCGACTAATAATCGTATATTCTCTATGCCAGTCTTATCGCCACCCAATAATTCGTAGAAAGTTGATTGGCTTGAGCCAACTTCTTCAATTTTATCTAACATCAATTGCCTTTTGTTTTGACTAGGTTAGCAACTTTTTGTGCATTCGCTCTCGCCTCATCTGTGTCACTAGCAGTCGCTAGTGCCACACCCATTCGTCGATGGATAAAGGATGCAGGCTTACCAAATAGACGCACTTCACTATTAGGCACCGCTAACGCTGCTTCGAGACCTGAGAAACTGAGGTTTTCGCTATCGATGCCGCCATAAATCACAGCACTTGCACCTGGCTGCTTAAGCGCAACATCAACAGGCAAACCTAAAATAGCCCGCGCATGCAATTCAAACTCATTTAAACGCTGGCTGCACATGGTAACCATACCAGTGTCATGTGGGCGCGGACTGACCTCAGAAAACCAGACTTGATCCCCTTTGACAAAGAGTTCCACACCAAACAAACCCAAACCACCCAATGCATCAGTAATTGATTTTGCTACAGCTTGCGCAGCTTTAAGCGCCACTGTAGTCATCACTTGTGGCTGCCAACTTTCAACATAGTCGCCGCGCTCCTGGCGATGACCAATTGGGTCGCAATAGTAGGTTTGTATTTCACCTGCTGCATTTTTTGCACGTACTGTTAGTAGCGTTATCTCAAAATCAAAATCAATTTGACCTTCTACAATCACGACACCTTGATTAACGCGGCCACCACTAGCGGCATATTCCCAAGCAGCTTTTACTTCACTTGCTTGTGTGATGCGTGATTGCCCCTTACCTGAAGAAGACATCGTCGGCTTAATAAAACAAGGATAACCGATGCCCGCTTCAATACTTGCTGCTAGCTCTGCTTCGCTTCTAGCAAAAGCATAAGGAGATGTTGGTAGTTGGAGTGTCTCAGCGGCCAGACGACGAATACCTTCTCGATTCATGGTCAGCTGTACTGCTTTAACTGTTGGAATCACGGTAGAAATGCCAGCTTGCTCGATATCAGCTAACGCATCCGTATTTAATGCTTCAATCTCTGGCACAATAAGGTGCGGTTTTTCTTTAGCCACCAGCGCCTTTAATGCCTCGCCATCCGTCATATCAATCGTATAAGCGCGATGCGCAACTTGATGCCCAGGCGCATTTTCGTATCGATCCACCGCAATCACTTCAACACCTAGCCGTTGCAATGCGATGATGACCTCTTTGCCAAGCTCCCCACTACCGAGCAACATGACTTTTGTTGCAGATGAAGATAAAGGGGTACCTAAAATGACAGATTCACTCATGAAAAACTCCAGACTTTGATGTCTGAAATCATACCATGATGACACACAGAAACTAAATGTTGATGCCGTGTTTTTCCATACGATAGCGCATTTTCATTCTTGTAATACCTAAGTGACGCGCTGCTTTAGAGACATTGTTGTGAGCGCTCTCTAGAGCCGCAATCAACATACGCTTTTCGGCCACATCCAATGTTGGCACGGGCATCACTACTTCTGGTTGTTGAGTCGATACACTGAGGTGATTTTCAGGCAGTCCGATATCTGTTGCGGCAATATTCGCTTGATGACTTAATAAAACCGCCCGACTTATTTGGTGTTTTAATTCACGCACATTACCAGGCCAAGTGTAAGCCTGAATTGCTTCTAACGCGCTCATGCTAAACGTATGTGCATTCAAACCATAGCGTCGTTCAGTGACACGCATAAAATGGTTAGCCAGCTGTACCGCATCTCGCTCACGCTCACGCAGAGGTGGAATGGCAAGACTAATGACATTTAATCTAAAGTATAAATCTGAACGAAAGCGACCATCATTCGACATCGTATGTAAATCTCGGTTTGTGGCAGCAATAATTCTGGCTGGCACATGGCGCTCTTTTGTAGAACCTAAGCGTCTAACTTTTCTTCTTTCA
>JBFJJY010000272.1:0-2889 GCA_041612055.1 Methylophilaceae bacterium
ATTTTAAACACTTATTAACCTTAACTTTAGTTTAATCTCGTTTAGCTTTCCAACACGACAAATGCGGCAGCCAAATTTTTCTCATCACTGATGCTGATATGCATGTGTTGGATATTTTTTGTATTGAGAAAGTCTTGCAGCTCTTTAGCCAAAACAAGAATTGGTTTACCCAATGCATCATGCGACACAGCAATATTTTGAAAAGTCGCTGGTTCGCGTAAGCCTGTGCCTAATGCTTTTGAAAAAGCTTCTTTTGCGGCAAAGCGTTTGGCTAAAAATCGAGGCTTAATGTGGGAATCAAGATAACTCTGCATTTCACTATCAGCCAAAATGCGGCTAGCAAACTCATTTCCAAACTTTTCAATTGAGGCTTCAATACGGCTAACTTCCACAATATCAGTGCCAATGCCGTAAATCATTTAACCGTCGCTTCTCTGATTAATGCTTTCATTTCACGCACGGCATTATCCCAGCCTACAAATAAAGCATGCGCCACAATGGCATGGCCAATATTCAGTTCTTCAATACCAGGCAAAGCAGCGATTTTATGCACATTATGGTTATTGAGACCATGCCCTGCATTGACGACCAAACCTAAACTCAATGCATGTTCCAGCGCCTGTTTAATACGCAAAAGCTCAGCAGCTTGGGTTATCTCATCAGCAGCATCAGCAAAAGTACCTGTATGCAGCTCAATGACTGGCGCTCCTGCTCGATATGAAGCATCAATTTGCTCTATATCTGGCGCAATAAATAAAGAAACGCGAATACCCGCTTCCTTAAGTTTTTTAGTAGCCACGGAGACTTTATCAAAATGCGCAATCACATCTAAACCACCTTCGGTAGTCCGTTCTTCACGGCGTTCTGGCACTAGACACACATCTTGCGGTGCAACCTGCAATGCAATCGCAATCATCTCATCTGTGACAGCGCACTCTAAATTCATTTTAGTTTGCAACAGCGGTCTTAAGGCAAAAATATCCGCATCTTGCATATGGCGACGGTCTTCTCGCAAATGCAGCGTAATGCTATCCGCGCCAGACTGTTCCGCACGCAAAGCAGCTTGTATCACACTAGGATATTTGGTTCCACGTGCTTGGCGTAAGGTGGCCACGTGATCAATATTGACGCCTAATTTTTTCATTATTGCAATCCTAATTAACTATTTACTATAAACCCTGCAAATCAATCAGCAATTGCCGTGTATGCAATGGTTTGTCACCTAAATAATACGCTAATAAATAACGCATCAATTGTTTGCTCTGTTGTTGCGTTTGCACGCTTTTATAATCATCTTGCGCCATATCGTGCAAAGTCTGTCCGCTCAACACAATGCCATTTTTTGCTGCTGATAAAGCACATGCGCCATATTCAGCTTCATAGCGATACTGACGTTCAGCCACAATGGGCGCATCATTTTCATCAACCTGCAAGGGCACTGCATAACCCATTTCTTGCAACATTTTTAGTTCAAATCGGCGCAAATGGGTGGCTAATTGTTCACCTGTGGCTAAGGCTTTTATTGTAGCTTGATAATAATCAAACAATTGCTCGTATGCATCTTCTCTTGGCAATAGTCGCAGTAGCAGCTCGTTTAAATAAAAACCGCACATCAAAGCTTCACCTTGTAGCGAAACCAAACCATCTGCCCATTCCAGACTGTGCAATGTTTTTAGCTCGTTTTTGCCCGACCAGGTTGCTGATAGCATCTGAAAAGACTGCAACTGTCCGCGCATCGCCGAACGTGGACGCCGCGCTCCTTTTGCAACAGTTGCAACGCGTCCATGTGCCTTGGTAAACAGCTCAGCGACTAAACTGGTTTCCTTAAAAGCATAGGTGTGTAGCACATAAACTGGCTGATTATCTTGCCGAGATTGATTAGAAGCCAAAGCCATTATGATCTTGCGATTCTACCTAAGGAAAAAACGCGATTAATAGCCCAAGCTTTTAAGCGCTCTTTCATTATCTGCCCAACCGCCTTTGACTTTTACCCAAGTTTCCAAATAAACCTTGCCGCCAAATAGCTTTTCCATGTCTTGTCTAGCTTCTGTTGATATTTGTTTTAGTTTGTCGCCTTTTTTGCCAATAATCATGGGCTTTTGGCTGTCTTTATCGACAATGATTGCAGCAAAGATACGGCGTAAATTATTAATCGTTTCAAACTTTTCAATTTCTACCGCAATTGAATAAGGAATTTCATCACCTAATAATCTGAAGATTTTTTCACGGATCATTTCTGCCGCTAAAAAGCGCTCATTTTTATCGGTTAATTCATCTTCACCATAAATCGCTTCTTGTTCGGGCAAGTGTTCTCTCACTGAAGCGAGTAAATCGTCGATGTACAGATTCTTTTTAGCACTCACTGGCACTATGCTGCTAAATGGATGCAACAAGTCAAAGTCTTGTATCAAGGGTAGCAAATTATTTTTGTCACCCATTAAATCGGCTTTATTCACCACCAAAATCACAGGTTTATTTTTAGGTAATAGTTTTAGAACAATTTCATCCGCTTGGCCTAACTTCATTGGCTCAATGACAAACAACACCACATCAACTTCACCCAACACTTGGGTCACGGTTTTATTGAGCGATTTATTCAATGCATTTAAATGCTTTTGTTGAAAGCCTGGCGTATCGACAAAAATAAATTGCGTATCGTCTGTCGTATGAATACCAAGTAATCGGTGGCGCGTGGTTTGCGCTTTACGCGAAGTGATGGCAAGCTTTAATCCCAAAATATGATTGAGCAAGGTTGACTTGCCAACATTCGGTCGTCCTACGATAGCGACTGTGCCACATCTATAATTTGTTGTCATTTTGCATCATTTTCTAAAAGTTGGTTTAAGGCTAATTCTGCAGCCTCTTGTTCAGCATTACGGCGGCTTGTGC
>JBFJJY010000273.1:0-2862 GCA_041612055.1 Methylophilaceae bacterium
CAAACTCGGAGGAAGACTTATCATGGCACAAACCCAGATGGCATTAGATTCACTAGACTTTGACGCAACAGTAGCGTTGGCTGCAAAAGTTGCACCACACGTCGATATTTTAGAAATTGGTACACCATGCATTAAGCACAATGGTATCGAATTGCTAAAAACATTACGTGCAAAATTTCCAAACAACAAAATCTTAGTTGATTTGAAAACAATGGATGCTGGTTTTTATGAAGCTGAGCCTTTCTACAAAGCCGGTGCTGACATCTGTACAGTATTGGGCACAGCCGACATTGGTACAATTAAAGGTGTAATTGATGTTGCTAACAAATACGGCAAAATGGCTCAAGTTGACTTAATCAACGTTAAAGACAAAAAAGCACGTACATTAGAAGTGGCTAAATTAGGCGCGCACATTATCGGTGTTCATACTGGTTTAGATCAACAAGCAGCGGGTCAAACACCATTTACCGATTTGGCAATGGTTACTGGCTTAAAAACAGGTGCTAAAGTGTCTGTTGCTGGTGGTGTTAAAGCGGCTACAGCGGCTCAAGTGGTAGAAGCAGGTGCAGATATTGTGGTTGCTGGTGCAGCCATCTACGGCGCTGCTGATCCTGCAGCTTCTGCAGCAGAAATCACAGGTATCGTCCATGCAGGTAACTCAAGTGCTGGTGGCATGAAGTGGTTGCCATGGGTGATTATCGCTGGAGCAGTATTGTTGGGTCTATACTTGCTTAACGGTGGTTCAGCTGATCAAGCGGTTGAAGCAACTGATGCGACAATGGAGCAAGCGGTTGAAGCAACTGGCGAAGCGATGGATGAAGCTGGTGCTGCGGTAACTGAGGCTGTTGAAGCTACTGGTGAAATGGCTAGCGATGCTGCTGAAGCAACAGGTGAAGCATTGGATGAGGCTGGTGAGGCTGTAACTGATGCAGTTGATGCAGCTAACGCGGAGTAATACGTTTAAGCAATACAAAGCCGACCTAGTGGTCGGCTTTTTTTATTGCATTTTTGCGCAATGACGTGAGATTAGGTTAAAATGCGCTTAAATCTTTGAAATTAAATTAACTATCATTTTAAATTAATCCTATGCGTCAAGCTGAAGTCACCCGCAACACCCTTGAAACACAAATTACCGTCTCAATTAATATCGACGGTACTGGTCAATCACAATTTGAAACTGGCTTGGGGTTTTTAGACCATATGTTGGATCAAGTGGCACGGCATGGGATGATGGATATCAGTGTCAAAGCTAAAGGTGATTTACATATTGATGCTCACCATACAGTTGAAGATATCGGTATCACACTAGGTCAGGCTTTTCTGCAGGCCATTGGTGATAAAAAAGGGATTAATCGCTATGGCCATGCCTATGTGCCATTGGATGAAGCCCTTTCACGCGTTGTACTCGATTTATCTGGCCGCCCAGGTTTGATGTTTAATTGCGAGTTTACACGCGCGGCAATCGGAGAATTCGATGTGGATTTATTCCATGAGTTCTTTCAAGGATTCACAAACCATGCGTTAGTCACATTGCATGTTGATAATTTAAGAGGACATAACTCGCATCATCAAGCTGAAACAATTTTTAAGGCTTTCGGTCGGGCGCTTCGCATGGCGGTTACCGCTGATGAGCGGATGGCGGGTGTCATGCCTTCCACAAAAGGCGTGCTATAAACTCAATTTCTTTGTTGTGACTTAAATGAAAAAACTAGATATCGCCGTAGTCGATTATGGCATGGGAAACTTAAAATCCGTGTCTAAGGCAATTGAGCATGTTGCTCCCAATAAATCGGTAATCGTTACTAGCAATCCACAAGATATTCACGCTGCAGATCGCGTTGTATTCCCAGGTCAAGGTGCCATGCCAGAATGTATGCATGAACTAGATGCACGTGGTTTACATGAGGCCGTTATCAATGCGGCTAAAGCCAAGCCTTTTTTAGGGATTTGTATTGGTTTGCAAATGCTATTTGATCACTCTGAAGAAGGTGATGTTAAAGGCTTGGGTTTGTTTCAAGGCAATGTCAAAAAATTTGCGCTTGAAAATAAAAGCGATGCCTCTGGTGAAAAATTAAAAGTACCACACATGGGCTGGAATCAAGTTTACCAAAGTGACAAAGCACATGCGATGTGGAATGATATAACAGATGGTGAACGGTTTTATTTCGTGCACAGCTATTATGTTAGTCCAGAAGATTCTGATTGTGCGATTGGTTTTGCTGAATATCCTGAACGCTTCACTTGTGCGATTGCAAGAGAGAATATTTTTGCGGTGCAATTTCATCCGGAAAAAAGCGCGCATGCAGGATTGCAATTGCTCAGCAATTTTGTAAACTGGAAACCTTAAATAATAATTTTTTTGAGTAAGCTATTAAATAATACTATGTTAATTATCCCTGCAATTGATCTTAAAGACGGCCATTGTGTGCGTCTCAAACAAGGTGACATGGAAGAGTCTACCGTTTTTTCAGAAGACCCTGGCGCGATGGCCAAACACTGGTTGAACCAAGGTTGTGAGCGTTTACATCTGGTTGATTTAAATGGCGCATTTGCAGGAAAGCCTGTGAATGAAATGGCAATCAAATCGATTGTGAGTGCTATTGGCGGCCAAATACCCATTCAACTGGGTGGTGGTATCCGTGACTTGGACACCATAGAACGCTATTTGGATAATGGTATTGATTATGTGATTTTAGGGACTGCGGCAGTCAAAAATCCAGGCTTTTTGCATGAAGCTTGTTATGCTTTTCCTGGGCAGGTGATTGTGGGGCTAGATGCGAAAGACGGTAAAGTAGCGGTTGATGGTTGGTCAAAATTGACTGGACACGATGTCATTGATCTAGCAAAAAAATATGAAGATTA
>JBFJJY010000274.1:0-2844 GCA_041612055.1 Methylophilaceae bacterium
AAGATACTATTGAAACAAGACGAAACGAGACTATTTTGAGCGCACATTCTAACGATACTCCTATAACCTACCGCGATGCTGGCGTTGATATTGAAGCTGGTGATGCGTTGGTCAATCAGATTAAGCCTTTTGCAAAACGGACCATGCGTCCAGAAGTGATGAGTGCGATTGGTGGTTTTGGCTCAATGTTCGCGATGCCGACTAAATTTAAAGAGCCTGTCTTAGTCTCTGGCACAGATGGTGTTGGCACAAAATTAAAACTCGCCTTTGAATTAAATCAACATGACACGGTGGGAATTGATTTGGTAGCGATGAGCGTAAACGATATTTTAGTACAAGGGGCAGAACCACTCTTCTTCTTAGATTACTTTGCTTGTGGCAAATTGGATGTCGGAACAGCAGCCGATGTGATTAAGGGAATTGCGGCTGGATGTGAAGAATCAGGTTGCGCATTAGTGGGGGGCGAAACAGCAGAAATGCCTGGAATGTACCCACCTGGTGAATATGATTTAGCTGGCTTTGTGGTTGGCTGTGTTGATAAAGCCAATATCATTGATGGTTCTACTATTCAAGAAGGTGACGTGGTCTTAGGTTTGGCTTCAAGCGGCGCGCACTCGAATGGCTATTCATTGATTCGTAAATTAATTGAAAAGTCTGGTATTGATATGGAGTCGGATTTTCATGGGCGTCCGTTTAAAGATGTTGTGATGACGCCGACGAAACTATACGTTAAATCGATTTTAAGCTTGTTAGAAACGGTCACTGTTAAAGGCATGGCACATATTACGGGTGGCGGCATTACTGAAAATGTGCCACGTGTATTGCCTCAAGGGCTGACAGCAGAAATCAGCGCCAATAGTTGGGCGCTACCGCCTTTGTTTAAATGGTTGCAAACGCAGGGTAATATTGCTAATCATGAAATGTATAAAACTTTTAACTGCGGTATCGGGATGGTTTTGATTGTATCGCCAGCGGATGCAACTGAGGCGAAAAAGGTGTTAGAAGCAAAAGGTGAGACGGTTTATCAGATTGGTAAGATACGCAAGCAAAACACTGGAGAAGCGCCAACGATTGTTATTTAACAGCTGTCGCTTAAAGGGTTGATTCATTAAATCCATGACAACGAAAGACAAAGGTCAGTCGTTATATTGGGCATCACTATTGTAATTAAGGAGAAACGATGGCGCTAAAATGGCTAAAAAAAGAAGTCATGATATTGGGTTTATTGTGCATGATGACCATAAACCTCGCCATCGCCGCACCGAAAAAAGTGTCTCTTGAATATGAGTTAGAACGCGATGGGCAATTGTTTGCAAACGTTACAGAGCACTTCAGTCAAGACGGTCATCAATATACCATTCACTCAGTAACGCAAGGCATTGGGCTATATGCTTTATTGGGCAAACGTGAATTAAAGAGCCATGGTATTGTGACTAAGCAAGGCTTAAAACCATTGCACTTTGAATCGCTGCAAAGCACAAGTGCGAAGAGAACGCTGATTAATGATTTTGATTGGGAAAATCACCTTTTAAAAATGCAAGTAAAAGGGCGTCAGCAAGAGGAGGTTTTGCAGGAGGGTACGCAAGACTTATTGAGTATCATGTATCAATTTATGTTTAAACCGCCTATGCAGAAAACTTTTGCAATCCCGTTAACCATCGGTAAAAAGCTTTCTATCACCGATTATGAAGTGACAACTAAAACGCAGCAGCAAAAAACCAAAGCGGGTAACTTTAATGTGGTGACGCTTACTGAGCGAAACACAGATGAGCCAAAAATCATTTATTTAGCAAAAGGCCACCATTATTTACCAGTCAAAGTGGTGATGTATGATGATGGTGCCAAATTTGAGCAGAGTTTAATAAAGATAACCGTTGAATAAATGAATGCCATTTTTGATAAAGCCAAGCGGCCAAGCCGTGGGATACTTCGGCTTTTTATTGCAATAGTGATTTCTGTGCTATTGCATTTTTTTTGGCTTAAAGATTTTAACTGGACATTGCCAAAAAGTATAACGGAGAGACAAGTCATTGATGCGCGCTTGGTTGAAATTCAACCAACACCAATCAAGCAAAAACAGGCGCCAAATCAAGTCATGAATAATCCGCAGCCTGAAACAACAACAGCAACTGAAAAAACACCAGAGTTACCAATATTGAACACAGATGCTGTTAGTGATCGTGCGCCTGAGTTAACAAATGAAGAGCCATTGTTGGAATCAGTTCAATCAGGCAGCGAGTTGGCGGAAGTGCCCCTTGATGCATTGCCGCCTGTTGAATTGGAGCAGCCTACAATAGTGCCCTATCAGTATATTGATACGACCTTTGATATTTATTTGAACGAAGACAAAACTCGCGCTGGCGGCGCTAGAATTACTTATGATGCAACCGAAGTTGGTCGCTATCAACTACATTGGTCTATTGAGGCTACTGGTTTGATGGCTTTGTTTTATCCTAATTTGGTGCAAACGAGTGAAGGGTTGATAGTGGCTGAGCAGGGTTTACGTCCACTTCATTATCGTTATCAGTTTGGAGATAAAGCCAATAAATCCTATCAAGCGGATTTTGATTGGACTCAAAACCAATTGCTTTTGCACTCAACAAAAGGCGATAAAACAGTTGAATTGACGCAAAATGCGCAAGATTATTTAAGCTTTATGTATCAATTTATGTTTCAACAGCCACTCAATGCCATGCAAATTAGCCTGACCAATGGTAAACGCTTGGCTAGTTATGAATATACTTTTGAAGGCGAAGAAACATTAACGCTCGACTTTGGTGAAGTAAAAACCTACCATATCAAACATGCAAAATCCGATTCGGATGAAAAAACAGAATTATGGCT
>JBFJJY010000275.1:0-2835 GCA_041612055.1 Methylophilaceae bacterium
AAGTAGATGAACGCGTGCAGGTGCAGCGCGAAGACCAGGTGCTCCGCGTAGTAGGTCCGCGTCCCGAAGAAGCTCACCCTCAGCATGAGCAGCCGTTGGTTTTTTAATGGCATTATTCAACGCGCTTTCAACAATGTCCCAATTGAACTCAACAACCAGTTGCCCCATCGGCACATTCGTATTTTCATCAATAATTTCTTCTGAAATTGCCAATATATTCTGTTTAATTTTAGCAATGCTTAACGGCCTGCCTGATAAGTTAGCGTGGAACCACACCGCTTGTTGCGCATGCTGCGTGCCGATTTGCTTGGCATTGCTACTGGCAATCACATTTCCTTGTAAATCCTCGACATAAATCGCATGATAAATATTGCCATAACTTTGTGACAGGCCGTTCAAGAAGATGGATAAGCGCTTATCAATATCGCCAATTTTCAATTCTTGCATGATAGAAAGCTGGCTCCACGACTGCACATTACGCAAACGCTCAAACATCATCCGCTCAATATCGTTCGCCACGGCAATACTCAAGGTTTGCATATCGCGTTTAATTTCATCTTTTAATACATTGCGCGTTTGATAAAAACTAAGAAAACTGACTAACATGGCAGGCAGTAAGCCCGCTAGTAAAAAAGCGAGCATGAGCAACTGTTTAACGCTTAATTTACGCAGCATTTATATTTCTCTTATCACATAGAGAATGAGACAATCTTGTTATCAACGTCAACGCAAGCTGCTTAAGATGCGTCAAGACGACAACAATTGAGAAAATTATGAGTAAATGGATCATTCTGCTTGCCAGTTTATCTAGCCTGCTAGGTCTGTGCAAGCCCGTTATGGCGGAGGAGTCACCTAATTGGACGGATGCGTTTAATGTCGGTGGCTATGCCAGCGCAGGACTGACACTTGAACGTGATAATGAAGCGCAAGCAGCGCTCAATGAAATCAGTTTATTAGTCACTTGGAACAATCAAAGTCGTTTAAGTTTTTTTGGCGAATTCGAGCTAGAAAATCCACTCTCTTGGAATGATGACCGCAGCTTTCATACCAAACAATCAAATTTTGATTTAGAGAGACTGTATTTCGATTACAACCTTTCCGAGAAAGTAAACTTTCGTGCAGGACGCTTCTTAACGCCGAATAGTCGCTGGAATTTACTGCATGCGCCGCCTTTGGTTTGGACCAGCACCCGCCCACTGGCGACTTCCAGACTGTTTCCTGAAGGCACCAATGGCGCCATGATTTTTGGCGCATTGCCTTTTATGAATGGCGCCTTTGAATATCAATTATTTGCTGAGCTGTTAGAAGATCAAGAGCAGGATGATGATGAACTGGAATTTGAGCATGTAAAAGGCGCCCGCTTTAGTTATAAAAATCAGTCCGATATTGGCATCTCACTATTATCGTTCCGCGAAAAAGGAATTGATAACAGCTATCGCATGCTTGGCTTAGACTTTGTTACCCATGTCAACAATGTAGAAATCAGTGGCGAAGCTTTCCAGCGCTTTGATATTCGCAACAAAGATGGTGGTAGTGGCGCTTATCTTCAATCGGCAGTGCCACTCAATCCCATTGGTCTAACCAACTGGTATTGGATTACTCGGTTGGAAACGCTACAACGGCCTAATGAAGGTGCTGCAGAGCGCTGGCTGGTCGGCGCCACATGGCGTGTTAAACCAACTCAGTTATTAAAGTTTGAATTCACTGGTGGTAGCGGAGATCAGCCTGAATCCCCTCGTGGCTTTTTAACTTCATTTGCACTGTTCTTTTGATGCGTAAAATTGCTATTTTTTTCACGGTAGTGGGCGCCATGTTGTTGGCTAGCTTTGCCATGGCAAAAGAAAACCAAACCATCATCGCGATCGTTGTTGCAAGTGAACAAAACAGTGATGCGCTTAATCTTTCATCCAACAATCTTAATTTAATTTATTGGCGAAAACAGCTTTTTTGGCCACAGGGCATTCAAATCAAACCCGTTAATTTAAGATCACAAGACCCACTCCGAATACAATTTTCAGAAGCCGTATTGGGTAGCACACCGGAAGCACAGATTGACTATTGGAATGGTCAATATTTTAATGGGATATTACCGCCTTATTCGGTCAATTCGGAAGAGGCGGTATTACGCTATGTTTCCAATACCAAAGGTGCAATTGGTTATGTCAATGCATGCCATGTGGATCAACGTGTGCAGAGCTTGTTATGGCTAATGCCGAATGGTGAAATGCGCAAAAACAAGCCCTCACTACAACATTGCGCTAAATAAAGATTGGTTTTTTAGCAAGGATTAACGCACAAGCAATGGCCTGTTTACGTTAAATTAATGCGCATTGAGTGCCTGCTGCTGAATATCTAAATTATCCATCAGCATTTCTCTTTTTGCACTGCAGGTTTCAGAGCCCAACTCAAATGCAATCAACAAGGTGCAAAATAAATCATCATGGCTTAGTGCCGCATTTTGATAAGGCCTGACCTGATCTAATTGATAATCAAAATATTTGCCAAACCACAACACAGCAGGCACATGTGTTTGAGCCTTAGGCGCCATCATATAAGGTGCAGCATGTAGATAAACGCCATGCTCACCCAAAGATTCGCCATGATCAGACACATAGAGCATGGCTGTTTCATAATCGCCATCATATTTTTTCAAAAATTGAATCACTTCGGCTAAGAAATAATCAGTATATAAAATCGCATTATCATAACTATTATCGACTTCTTCCTGTGTACAATCTCTTAATTCACCCGTCATGCAAATGGGCTGGAACTGTGCAAATTCTTTGGGGTATCTTCTGTAATACTCTGGGCCATGATTACCCATTTGATGCAAGA
>JBFJJY010000276.1:0-2826 GCA_041612055.1 Methylophilaceae bacterium
ATATCACACACCGTCCCTTTTGCTTGATACTCTTTCCAACCACTGCCTACTAGATAGCCACGGACAATCGCCTCAATCGGCAAAGGTTTTAATTTTTTAACGACAACTGCACGCTCACCTAGTTGCGCCAATTCTTCTGGGTCAGTCACAACGGCGCTTGGCGCAATGCCAGTCAAATGATTCGGGACAATATGCCCTAACTTCTCAAACCAAAAGTTTGCCATTTGAGTCAGCATAGCCCCTTTATTGACTATACCCGTTGGCAAAATCACGTCAAAAGCTGATAAACGATCAGAGCTGACCATCAGCAAGTGTTTCGCATCGACATCATAGATATCGCGCACTTTGCCTTGGTGTAGTAATTGTAAGCTGGTGATAGTGGTCTTGAGTAATGGAGAGTTAGCCATGTTGTAGGGTCATAAAATAATCACATTATTATAATCTGATGAAGCTGTATTGTCTTGACAATCAGATTAGAAACTAATTGGCTGAACGATGACTTATTTCCACAATTTTCATGGTATTGGTTCCACCAGGATGACCGATTGGCTCACCAAAAGTGAAAATCACCCGATCTCCAGGCTCAACTACTTTTTCTTTGAGTAATACTGCTTCCATTTCATGCAAAATCTCATCTCGATTTTTGCCTTCTTGCTCAATAGGAAAAGGAAACACACTCCGATAAAGCGTTAACTTGCGGCGCGCCACCCGATCTGGAGACAACGCATAAATTAATGCCATATTATCCTTTTGCGCCAGCCAGTGTGCAGTATTACCAGATTGGGTCAGCGTCGCAATTGCTTTCACTTTTAATCGCTGTGCAATATAAATCGTGGCCATCGCAATCGACTCATCAGATTTGCTAAACTCATTTCGACTAACCCTAGAATCAAACCTTGTGAAATATTCTTTTTCTGCCGCCACTGCAACGCGGTGTACCGCTTGAATCGTTTCTAACGGATATTGTCCCGCTGCTGTTTCTGCAGAAAGCATCACAGCATCTGTGCCATCCAAAATTGCATTGGCCACATCTGACACTTCAGCACGCGTTGGAATGGGGTTGTAAATCATAGATTCCATCATCTGCGTTGCGGTAATAACTGGTTTGTGATGAATACGCGCCATATTGATTAACCGTTTTTGCAAGCCAGGTACTGCCGCATCACCCACCTCAACACCCAAATCGCCTCGAGCAACCATAATGGCATCTGACGCTAAAATAATTTCTTCTGCGGCCTCAATGGCCTCTGCACGCTCAATTTTGGCAATAATGCCAGCAGTTCCGCCTGCGGCTAATACGAGCTTACGCGCTAACTCAATATCTGCCGCTTCTCGTGGGAATGAAATGGCAACATAATCCGCTTCTAATGCCACTGCAGTTTTAATGTCTTCTTTATCTTTTTCAGTTAGCGCTTCAGCACTTAAGCCGCCGCCCTGTTTATTAATGCCTTTATTGTTAGACAATATGCCGCCAGACAACACCACACAATAAATCTTACTGCTCTGCACGCGATCGACCTGCATCGTAATGCGACCATCATCTAGCAACAGTATCGTACCCTCTTCAACCTCACTTGGTAGCGCTTTATAATCCAACCCGACTTGGTCTTGATCGCCCAATACACAATTAGCGTCTAATATAAATACATCACCTGTTTTTAAAGTTATTTTGCCTGTGGCAAACTTGCCAATTCGAATCTTAGGACCTTGTAAATCACATAACACACCAATCGGCCGATTTAATTTAAGCGCAATACTCCGCACAATATTTGCTCTTGCAATGTGCTCCTCTGCAGTACCGTGCGAGAAATTAAGCCGCACCACGTTGACACCCGCACTAATCAAGCGTGCGAGCATCTCTTCGCTGGAAGAAGAAGGGCCTAAAGTTGCTACTATTTTGGTTCTACGTATGGTCAAAGAAACAACTCTAATCTAAATGAATGTAATGGAATTATACCGTCTCTGCTAAAGCCAGCTCTTCAAGGTGCATATACTCCATGACCGACTTATATTTAAACAGATGTTGCGTTAGTCTGATTAAATTACAGGTGTAGCCATATTCGTTATCATACCAAGCCACTATTTTAACAAAAGTCGGGTCTAACATAATACCCGCACCCGCATCAAAGATACTGGCAGCTGGATCACCACGGAAGTCGGTAGACACAACACTGTCTTCAGTATACGCCAATACATTTTTTAATCTGCCAAAAGTTGCTGCTTGCATCGCTTGACATATCGCCTCATAACTCGTTTCTTGATTGAGCTCTACCGTTAAGTCGACTACCGACACATCGGCTGTCGGCACTCGCATCGACATACCTGTCAGTTTTTTGTTTAATGCTGGAATCACTTTGCCAACCGCTTTTGCCGCACCAGTGCTGGATGGAATAATATTTTCAAATACACCACGCCCACCTCGCCAGTCTTTTTTCGATACGCCATCGACTGTTTGCTGTGAAGCAGTCGCCGCATGAATCGTGGTCATTAAGCCTCGCTTAATACCAAATGCATCGTTCAATACTTTCGCAATTGGCGCTAATGCATTCGTCGTACAAGAAGCTGCTGAGACTATAGCTTCACCTTGATAATCTAAGTGATTGACTCCATAAACAAACATTGGTGTATCGTCTTTACCTGGCGCAGATTGCACGACTTTTTTTGCGCCACTATTAATATGTGCTTGGCAACTTTCTTGCGTTAAAAACACGCCAGTACATTCCGCAACCACATCAACTTTGGATGCAGCCCAATCAATATTTTCGGGATTTTTTTCTGATGAAATCAGAATCTTACGGCCATCAACCATCAGATAATCACCTTCTA
>JBFJJY010000277.1:0-2817 GCA_041612055.1 Methylophilaceae bacterium
CGCCTAATGGGCTTTGGTCATCGCGTCTATCGCAACATGGATCCCCGTGCGGCCATCATGCGCGAAACATGCCATGAAGTGCTCAATGAACTTGGATTACATAATGACCCTATGTTTAAACTGGCAATGGCATTAGAAAAAATCGCAGTTGAAGACGAGTACTTTGTTAAACGTAAGCTTTATCCTAATGTCGATTTTTATAGTGGTATCGTCATGCGCGCAATGGGCATTCCAAATTCTATGTTTACCGCTATTTTTGCCCTCGCCAGAACAGCTGGTTGGATAGCACAATGGAATGAAATGCACACAGATACTTCCAATAAAATTGGTCGCCCAAGACAGCTTTACACAGGCAAATTGAAGCGCGACTTTGTGCCAATAGATCAGCGTTAATCATAAACTGTTCGCTAATATCAGAAATTTTTCAGATCCAAATTGGTTTCTGAAAATTTCTTTTGCACAAAATCGCTTATCTTTTATCAGCAACTATCCACAACCAAGCATAACCAAGTACACCTGCAAGTAACGAGGCTGACAGAATGCCTACTTTTGCCATCACGAGATAGTCAGGATGCGGCGCATAAGCTAGCTCAGCTACAAAGATTGACATAGTGAAACCAATCCCCGCCAATAATGCCACACCCGCTAATTGAGTAAACCTAACGCCTGTTGGTAGTTGCGATAATCCAAGCTTTAAGAAAATCCAGCTAGCGCCCACAATACCGATAAACTTACCTGCCACTAGGCCTAAAGTGACACCCAAGACAATAGGGTTACTTAGCACGGCACTCCAAGATTCAAATTGCAACGGAACACCAGCATTAAACAATGCAAAAACAGGAATCACAAAAAAGGCTACAGGCACGTGCCAGTGATGCTCTAGACTTTGCAATGGCGTTTGAACATAATTAACATCCGTTTCTAAAGACTGTGCAACCGCTTGTAGTTGGTGGTTAGTCATGATGTTTTTACCTGAATCTAAACCTTCTTTGAAACGGTCAACTAAGTGTCTAAGTCTAGTTACAAATAAGCTAGGGTCATATTTTGGTCTTGCTGGAACAGAGAACGCGCCCAATACACCTGCAATCGTCGCATGCACACCAGACTGTAATAAAGCATACCAAAGGAGTACAGCAACTAAAAAGTAGGGGATTGTTCGGCGAATACCAATAAAGTTAAAAAAGACTAGCACACCAAAAATAGCGGCGGCCACACCCAGCCACATTGGTATCAGCTCTTTTGTATAAAACAGTGCAATTACCAGCACAGCTCCCAAATCATCGACAATCGCTAATGCCACTAAAAAAGTCACTAACGTTTTTGGTACTTTATTGCCAAGCAGCACCAATGCACCAACAGCAAATGCAATATCCGTCGCCATTGGAATCCCCCAACCACGGCTGGCATCCCCTTCTGGGTTCATCGAAAAGAACAAAATGGCTGGTATTAACATGCCACCAATCGCCGCAACAATAGGCAAAGCGGCTTTACGTAAGTCTGACAACTCTCCTACTAGAATCTCGCGCTTTAACTCCATCCCCACTAAAAAGAAAAAAATGGCCATCAATGCATCATTAACCCAATGATGCAAACTCATCTCTAACTTCCAATCGCCAATATTTAAGCCAATTAGTGTATGCGTGATATGCGCATAAAACTCTGATAAGAAACTATTTGCCATTAATAAAGCAATGACAGCGCTGGCCATCAATAACATTCCACTCGTTGTTTGTCCATGAACAAACTCTTCAAATGGGGTCAGTACTTTAATAAATTTTCTTTCCCACGGTGCATAAATAACACCTTCTTGAGGTTGACCACGTTCGATTGGAGGCTGATTACTCATAATGACAAATAGTGCTTTCAAATAAGTGAGGTACAAAGAAAAAACTGCATTCAGATTGAATGCAGTTATTAGGATATAACAATTCGATTATGCTGTGAATCCGTAGCGTGTATTAAAACTAGACTGAGAACGAAGAGCCACAACCACAGGTGGTCGTTGCTTGTGGATTACGAATCACGAATTGTGAGCCCTGTAAATTATCTTGGTAATCAATCTCCGCGCCCATCAAATACTGCAGACTCATTGGATCAATCAATAACGTTACCGTGTCTTTTTCAACTTGGGTATCATCTTCATTCACTTCTTCTTCAAAAGTAAATCCGTATTGGAAACCAGAACAACCGCCACCACTTACAAATACACGCAGTTTTAAATCTGGTGTGCCCTCTTCCTCTATTAACTCTTTTACCTTTTTTGCCGCATTATCAGTAAACACCAATGGTGCTGGCATTTCTACTTCTGCTAAATCTGTCGCTGTATTCATTTCAACTCCTTCAATTCGTTTATTCTATCTAACTAATAAGACCCTAAACTGGCTCGTCCGTTTCATTTTCTTCAGTATGCACTAGTTTCCCATCAATCACAGATCCCATATGCATTTCTAATGACTTGTAATGTAAATCACCTTTAATACGTGCTTTTGATTGCAATTCAATAAATTGACTCGCTTTAACTGGTCCAACAACCGATCCTATTAAGACAATTTTTGTTGCGCTAACCGCACCTTCAACCCGCCCATTCTCACCGACTACAATGGTACCCTGCGTACCTGCTTGTTCGCGCACATCTCCTCGAATAATGCCGTCAATACGCAAGCCGCCGCTAAACATAATATCACCTGAAACAACCGTATCGGTGCCAACTAGGGTATCAATCCGGCTATCGATTTTATTTACTTTTTTAAAAAACATTTTAACTTTCACCCTTGTCATAAATCAGGCAAATTGCCGACTTCAGCTATTTACCCGTCA
>JBFJJY010000278.1:0-2816 GCA_041612055.1 Methylophilaceae bacterium
AGTAATAAATATACACGCGGACATACTTTAATTGTTGGTGGCTATCCATTGACTGGAGCATCTCGTTTGTCGGCTTATGCGGCGGCGCGTATTGGTAGCGGTGTAACAACACTATTAGCGCCTGAAAAAGCGTTTAATATTTATGCGAGTGCATTAACAAGCGTCATGGTTAAGCCATTTTCAGATATTGAGACTTTTAATAAAGCGATTAATGACCAAAGAATTAATAGTTTTTTAATTGGGCCTGGCGCTGGCGTTAATGATGATACGCGCAATCAATCCTTAAAATTGTTAGCTACCTTGTATCCAGTCGTTTTAGATGCGGATGCTATTACCGCTTTCCAAGATGATGTGCGTGTGCTGACCAATTATCTGCACCCCACTTGCGTTTTGACGCCACATGAAGGTGAGTTCAAACGCTTATTTAATTTAACTGAAGATCGCGTGCTAAATGCGCAACAAGCGGCGCGGGCATGTAGCGCGGTCATTGTATTAAAAGGCAGCGAAACGATTATTGCGGCTCCAGATGGTCAAACGCTCATTAATGATAACGCACCGCCTAGCTTAGCTACTGCTGGCACTGGTGATGTTTTAGCGGGCATGATTGCTGGTTTAATGGCACAAGGTATGCCTGCATTTGAAGCGGCTTGCGCTGCTGTTTGGATGCACGGAGAAGCCGCGTCATTATTTGGTATGGGGCTCATTGCGGAAGATTTACCGCAACAAATACCACATGTGCTTAAAAAGCTACATCAACAATAACGATTAACTTATTTATTGTGTGCACGCATAATGCGCGCTTTATCACGTTCCCAATCTCTTTGTTTGATGGTGTCGCGTTTGTCGTGTTGTTTTTTACCTTTGGCCAACCCAATTTGCACCTTAATACGTCCTTTGCTGAAATGCATATCCAACGGCACTAAGGTATAACCTGAACGCTCTACTTTGCCAATCAACTTGGCAATTTCTTCATTATGTAACAACAACTTACGCGTTCTGATTGCGTCTGGGCGAATATGAGTAGAAGCCATACCTAAAGGCGTTATATGGCAACCGATTAAAAAAATCTCGCCACGCATAATTACCACGTATGCTTCTTTTAAATTGATACGATGGTCACGAATCGCCTTGACTTCCCAACCTTCTAGGACAATCCCTGCTTCGTATTTTTCTTCGATAAAATAATCAAAAAATGCTTTTTTATTTTGGGCAATGCTCATGTGTTAACACTAAATAGCTTAAAATTGGTATTTTACGCTAGTTTAAAAGAACGCTTTAATGAATAAGGTAGAAAAAACAGTTTTAGTCATGCATTCAGCAGAGCAGATGTTTAATCTGGTCGATGCGGTTGAAGATTACCCTCACTTCTTACCTTGGTGCGGCGGGGTCGATTTACATGAACGCACAGACACCAGCACAAGTGCGACGCTACATATTAATTACCATGGTATCAAACAGAACTTCACAACCATTAATAGCAAAGTGTTCCCTTTAAGTATGGACATCTCACTCAAGGATGGTCCTTTTAAACATTTAGAAGGTGATTGGCGTTTTGTTGAATTACGCGCAGATGCCTGTAAAATTCAGTTTAGGTTGAATTATGAGTTTGCGAATAGCTTTCTTGAAAGATTGATTTCGCCAGTGTTTAACCATATTGCCGCTACGTTTGTTGATAGTTTTGTGACACAAGCAGATAAAATATATACCGCTAAAAAGGATTAATCTTGCCTACTAATGACAATATTACCGTGGAAGTCGCTTATGCCTTACCACATCAACAAATGATTATTCCTGTGCAAGTAGCGCCTGCTACCACAGCAGAAGAAGCCATTAAAGCGTCAGGTATTGTGTCGAAGTTTCCAGAAATCGACTTAACCATTAATCAAATTGGCATTTTTGGTAAATTAACCAAATTAGACACACCCTTACGTCATTTAGACCGGGTAGAAATCTATCGCCCTCTAATTGCCGACCCGAAAGAAGTCCGCAAACAACGCGCTGCTGATGGTAAAGCCATGAAAAAAGGCGGTGGGGATACACCGCCTGATTCAGAATAACTGATTGAATTAATTGCAATATTGTTGCATTTCTGACTGCGCTTTTGCCTTGCGCTCATTTAAGCCTGCATCATCAAAATATTCGCGCTCACCTTTTTCGTTGACTTGATAAATGCGTCCGCCTTGCGCAAAAGTCTCATAATCTGCTTTAGCTGCTCTACAGTTTTCTGCTTTTAATTTTGCTTGCGCTGCTTTTTCTTCATTGTTTTTCTTTTCTATTTCAGCATTGCGTGCGCGTAATTTTGCCGCCGCATCTTCAGCATCAACTTGTCCGCCATTAGTTTCAACTGGTTTTGTGTCCTTGGCTGCAGGTGGTGTTGAATTGGTTGTTTTCTCTTTACCAATTTTATCAACTTTGACATTATCTGGTGGTGGCGTATCTGAATAGCGAGTTACGCCGTTTTTATCTTTCCATTTATAAATTTGTGCATCTGCCAATATCGGCGATGCCAGTGCAATCATAAATGCTAAGTAAAGTAATTGTTTTAATCTCATTGCCAGCCTTTATATGCGATTATGTTTATTCATTGATTTAAGTGCGTAGTTTACAGTAAGCGACGCTATTTTGACAATATAAAAACGTGCCAAACCCCGTAAAGTTGACAGCGATAATTACAATGATTGCAATGAAAATTGATGCGTTTTATCGCCAATTCTGTATAATCGCGTTTTGGAATTAAAGGATTACTCATGCGTTTGCTGCAACAAGCTCTCACTTTTGATGATGTTTTATTAGTTCCCGCGCATTCTATCGTAATG
>JBFJJY010000279.1:0-2794 GCA_041612055.1 Methylophilaceae bacterium
TCACGACTACCAACGCTTATTTTCTGCTGAATTTAACATTGGGCGAAGCTTTGCCGCAATGGTTTCTCGTGCTCTAAATATGCGCGATCTCACAGTGCCAATTGGACACTGCATAATATCGGCAATCTCTTCATAACTCATTCCTTCTAACTCACGTAAGGTAATCGCTGTACGCAGTTCTTCAGGTAAATTGGCAATTGTGTCATTGACTGTTTGCGCAATTTGTTTGTTTGCCATTGCTGTTTCTGGTGTTTCCATTGTCCGCATATCAGTGACGCCTTCGAAGTTTTCAGCGTCTTCGATTTCGACATCATTTAATACTTGCGGCTTACGACCTAATGAAACCAAGTAATTTTTGGCGGTATTGATTCCAATGCGATACAACCAAGTATAAAAAGCACTATCGCCTCTAAAATTATGCAATGCACGATAGGCCTTAATAAACGCTTCTTGCACCACATCTTCTACTTCAGCTTGGTCGCGCACCATACGACTGACTAAACGTCCTAATTTGCGGTGGTATTTTTCCACCAACAAACCAAATGCTTTTTTATCGCCCGCTTGCGCACGCTCAACCAAAAGGCGATCCAACTCGCGATTTGAGTTAACTGGCATATCGTTTAGCTTGTTAGCCACTGCGGTAAGACTCCCTTTTTTAGCTGTTCCGTCTATTCTAACATCGCTAGTGTGCGATGCGTTAGTATAAGTGGACGGCACAGCCTCTACGAAAGTCGTGCGAGTTAACTTTTCTAAATCTTTAGTTTGTAGCATATTCTCCCCTTACCTAAACCATATTCGATTCCAGCGTTTCTTTGCTAGCCTAAGCATAAAGACACAGTTACACTGTTATTAGTTCATTTACGTTTAATATTTATGTCACAACAATTTGATGTTTTAATCATTGGCAGTGGCCTCGCCGGCCTGACGCTTGCACTACAAGTCGCTGATTCTAAAAAAGTCTGTATTGTTAGCAAACGCACTATGCAAGACAGCGCCAGTAGCTGGGCGCAAGGCGGCATTGCTACAGTGCTGAATAGCGATGACACAATCGAAGAACATGTTGAAGATACCTTGATTGCAGGTGCTGGTTTATGCGACGTAGAGATTACGCGCATGGTGACTGAGCATGGGCGCGAAGCCATTGATTGGCTAATTAATCTGGGCGTGGAGTTTACTCGTGAGGAAAACAGTGAAACAGGCTATCACCTAACCAGAGAAGGCGGCCATAGCCATCGCCGTATTATTCATGTTGCTGACGCAACAGGCAAAGCTGTACAAAAAACTTTGGCACAAAAGATTCGCGAGCATCGCAATATCACATTATTGGAAAATCATATTGCTGTTGATTTGATTACTTCAAAAAAACTCAAACAAGAATCACCCAATCGTTGTTTAGGTGCCTATGTGCTTGATAACAGCTCTGGTAAAGTCATGACAATTGCTGCGCAGCAAACAGCCTTGGCAACAGGTGGCGCGGGTAAAGTCTATTTGTATACAACCAATCCAGACGTGAGCACGGGCGACGGTATCGCTATGGCATGGCGCGCGGGTTGCCGCGTATCAAATTTAGAATTTGTTCAGTTTCATCCAACTTGTCTGTTTCACCCACATGCTAAATCCTTTTTAATTACCGAAGCGATACGTGGTGAAGGTGGTATTTTAACCTTGCCAGATGGCACCCGCTTTATGCCAGCGCATGATGCACGTGCGGAGCTTGCGCCTAGGGATGTTGTAGCGCGCGCTATTGACTTTGAAATGAAAAAACGTGGTTTTGAATTTGTTTATTTAGATATTTCACATAAACCTGCTGCCTTTGTTAAAGAACACTTTCCAACTGTTTACAAACGCTGTTTAGACCTCGGTATTGACATTACCACTTCGCCAATTCCCGTTGTGCCCGCCGCTCACTACACTTGCGGCGGCGTTCTGGTGGATCAAAACAGTCTTACCGACATTGCTAATTTATACGCCATTGGTGAAACATCCTGCACAGGCTTACATGGCGCCAACCGCTTAGCCAGCAATTCACTATTAGAATGCATGGTGTTCGGTCGTATTGCCGCTAAACAAATTCTTGCCGCGCCAACTCATCATGTGACAGATCTGCCAGATTGGGATGAGAGTCGAGTGACCGACGCTGATGAAGAGGTGCTGATTACGCACACATGGAATGAGTTACGTCGCTTCATGTGGAATTATGTCGGCATAGTACGCACCGACAAACGGCTCAGTCGCGCCATGCACCGTATTCATATGTTGCGGGATGAAGTGCATGAGTTTTATAGCAACTTTAGAATCAGCAACGATTTAATTGAGCTCCGTAATTTATTACAAGTTGCCGAACTGATTGTTAGAAGCGCCATGCAAAGACGCGAGAGTCGAGGCTTGCATTACAGCAAAGATTATCCGGATTTATTAGACAAAGCTGTCCCATCTGTACTCACACCCGCAGAAAATTACAGCTTATTAGACAATCAACACGGTCACTAAATGCGCTTTATTTATATCTCACTGCTTCTGCTTGCATTGTTGATTTTTTTCAGTTTTACCGCACACTTATAAAACAGCCATGCAATGCTTCATGATGGCAGAGAAAAAAGCCTGCAAAAACAAGCCAAAACCTTTAAAA
This sequence comes from Methylophilaceae bacterium, assembly GCA_041612055.1. Classification (GTDB taxonomy): domain Bacteria; phylum Pseudomonadota; class Gammaproteobacteria; order Burkholderiales; family Methylophilaceae. Next base: position 2,630 of record JBFJJY010000279.1, read on the forward strand.
TTCAGCTTAATCATTTAATAAAACTAGGAACTAAATATGCAAATCTCCATGAATACTGTCGTCACCATGACTTATGAACTTAAAAACAGCAAAGGCGAACTGCTAGAAGAAAGCAAAGAACCTGTTGCTTACTTGCATGGCGGTTACGACAACATCTTCCCAAAA
>JBFJJY010000280.1:0-2779 GCA_041612055.1 Methylophilaceae bacterium
TCGCTTCACACATTGGCGATTCGACATAACCTGGCATCACCACATTCACCTTAATACCTTCTGGCGCAAGCCAACCACGCAACGCTTCCCCATAGGCTTTAATCGCTGCTTTACTGGCGGAATAACTCGGCGTAACGGGTAATCCGAAATACGCTGCTAACGAACTGATAAATACAACCTGACCTTGCTTGCGTTGACGCATCTTAGGTAAAACAGTATCAGCAATCAACATGGCAGCAAGCACATTCACATCAACTAGCGCCTCCACCTCCAACCATGGCTCACCAGTTCCTTTTGGTCCAATATTCGTATTTAAACCTGCATTAATAATCACTAAATCAAGTTCAACAGATGCACACAAACCATTTAGCCACTGCCCCACAGCTTGTCGGTCGCGCAAATCAACTGCATGGGTCATGACGGTTGCGCCTAGCGCCTGACATTCGTTCGCTAACGCATTAAGACGCGCTTCATTCCTACCTTGCAAAATTAATGAGATACCAGATTCGGCATAGACCAAAGCCAAAGCACCGCCAATGCTGCCCGTTGCGCCAGTAATCAGTATATTGGTTGGCTTATCTAACATATTCAACGTAGAAACTCCTGTAACGGAGATTTATCCACCTCGATAAACCTCAATGCATTTTCTGCTGCAAGTGAAAAACCGTGACCACTATAAAAACCACCATTCACTTGTGTTGTGTGTATCACAACACGGCGAAAATCATTATATAACAGCGCATCTGGTGACGTTGCTTCTTGCCAAAATGCAGCTAACTCTCCTTGAAAAGTCAGACCATCTATATCATAAATAGCATGACCAAGTGCGATGACTGGACAGCCTAGCGCCAAAGCGGCCGTACCTACAGTACTGTTAATCGTCACCACCCCTAGCGCATGCGCCAGCAACGCATTTAAATCACCTGTCTCTAGATAAATCACTCGATCTTCAATCGCCAATGCGGTTGCACAATCACGTACGTGCTTGCCATAATCCGTCAATCCCGTATCTAAAGGGTGATTTTTTATGACTAAAGTGGTGTCAGTCGCTGCATGCTCAGCAAAATTTGTTAACACATCAACAATAGCCGCGTTGACGCTCTCAAATGAAGAGTGCCGCGTGAGCTGATCATCGCCATCTAATTGCAGTGGAAACACAAAAAATGGCTTTTTTGCAGCAATCAACTGTTGTATCTGATTTGCATCCCGTTTCGCATAATAAGGCATTTTGCTAAAGCGCCATGCCCAGCCGCAAAACTCAACTCCAGAAATAGCGGGGCGATTGGTTTGATAACCTGGGTATAAAATTGGATTGAGTAGATTGGGCAGATGATAAGCCACTTCCCATGCTGCCAGATAATGAATAGGATTTGATACAGGTTGATAAGCTGGTTGTTCGGGCACGTGAGCAGCAACTTCTCGATACCAACTCGCATCTTTTGGTAGCCTAGAGTTTCCATTAATGCCACCACGCTCTAGTGTTAACCAGCCCGGTCGAAAGTAGCCTTCCTCCCAAATATGGGCAACCAAACCTAATTGATTAATCAGCTTTAACGCGATTTCATGTGCAGGTCGCGTATCGCCTAACATGTGAATATCCGTGATATGGTGCCGCTGAATAATCTCAAGTAAAAATGCAGAAAACGCATTCATCGACAATCGAAAATGCCAAGCATCACCACCACGCCAAAATAGTGCATCGCCCACATTAAAATTAATATGCCCAGCAAAATGTCCACGCTCACGTAGCTTGTTGCCAATGGCATTAAAAAACAGGGAAGTTGGCCCTTGTAAAAACAGAAAGTTACGTTTCATCACGAAGTGATTATGAGCAAAACAGACAGAAAAAGAAGAAAATGCTTGATAGCGTAACGCCCGTTATGTCGAGGATGCATTAACTCTAGGCACACCAAACCAGTCTTCTCGATAGATAACGCCGCGCTCCAGCAGTTTTTTGCAAATCCAATCAACAGCAAAATTAGTATGTCCTGTCACAAAACAAAAACCAGACAATCCTTCTTGATGATGCACACCATGTGTTCTCATTGAGTAAATCAAGTTATATTTCACTAAAAATCGTGCAAATTTAGCCCCAAGCGGCATTGTTTTTGATCCATGCACCCAAGCATGAATAATGTCAGAATGTAGCGCGGTGACCGCTAATACAACATCAAAAAAAGCCAAATAACTTGACCAAGGCCCTACAGGAAAGAACAAAGAAACAAACAATGAACAAAGTAAAAGCATAAAACTCGGTGTAACAGCTTCCACAAAAAAGTCACGGTATGGCATTAAGATATTAGGCAACGATGTGCGATGATGCATTTTAAACGAGTAGACTGTCGTATCAAACCAACTTGAATTCCGTTGAATATCCGCTTTCATTTCTAGAAACTCTGGGCTGTTTCTATCGCCTTTAAAATCATAAAGTCGGTCGTAACCTTTTTTAACATTGAGTGGTCGATAATCAATATAAAGGTGGATGAGCCCACTCACAAAATCAGCAACCAACAACCCAACATAAAACACGACAATAAAAGACAGCCATGAAAAGTGACTCCAATCAATCAGCCACAGACACAGTAATGCGACGGAGAAATACACCACAATCAGCGCTCTTTGAAAAAGAACGGTCACGTCACCAAAAAATGTATGTTTTGCGATTTTTTTGAGCTCAGACAATTTTGTTATACCCATTCAATTAATCATAAAAATTCAGTTGTTAAGCAACAGAATTTTATACTGAACTTTATATTAATTTTTGATAAAAATCAATTAA
>JBFJJY010000281.1:0-2756 GCA_041612055.1 Methylophilaceae bacterium
AGTGAACGCCGGCCTCAAGCATCTGACGCATAGTTACAGACATAGTAATACTCCAGTAAGGGTTAATAATTACACTTGCCCAACATCATCTACCCATTTGTGTAGACACCCTGTACGGGGCAGTGCAGTAATTTAGCTAAGCAACAGTTAAAGTGCTAAAATAATGCCATTAGTCTTGCTTAGCGGCGCGTATAATACCAAATAACGTCGTTAATATCAACTTTAATCAATCTAAATACCGATAAACAATTATGGCCATTTCCATTAATAAAGCAGACGATATTGCTAAAATGCGTATCGCTGGCAAACTTGCTTCTGAAGTTCTTGATTACATTACACCTTTTGTCACTCAGGGCGTTAGCACAGAAAAATTAGACCGTCTATGTCACGACTATATTGTGAATGTACAACAAGCGATTCCTGCACCATTAAATTATGCGCCAGATGGTCATACCCCCTACCCCAAGTCAATTTGCACATCGGTCAACCATCAAATCTGTCACGGCGTGCCTGGCGATAAAGTACTTAAAAATGGCGATACTGTTAATATTGATATCACGGTGATTAAAGACGGCTATCATGGTGATACCTCGCGTATGTTCCATGTTGGTGAAGTCTCGATACAGGCTAATCGTCTTTCTGAGATTACTTATCAAGCGATGTGGCTTGGTATCAACAAAGTTAAGCCTGGTGCTACGTTAGGTGATGTTGGTCATGCAATTCAAACATTTGCTGAAAAAAATGGGTATAGTGTAGTGAGGGAGTTTTGTGGTCACGGCATTGGCAAAAAATTTCATGAGGATCCGCAAGTGCTACATTATGGCAAACCCAACACAGGCGTGAAGCTAGTAGAAGGTATGATTTTTACCATCGAGCCAATGATTAATGCAGGTAAGCGTGACATCAAACATATGCCTGATGGGTGGACAGTAGTAACAAAAGATCGCAGTTTATCAGCACAATGGGAGCATACCGTACTGGTGACCAGCACTGGCTATGAAGTGCTTACCGTTTCTGCAGGCACACCTGCCATGCCCGCCAATTTACAATCCCTTTAAGCGGCACCCTTACTCAATTAAGATTGGATAACTGACTAATAATGTCAACTGAGCAAATTAAAACTTGGCGTACAGAACTTAAAGCGCAACAAGCGCTGCTAGAACAAGAATTTTTAAAAAACACCAATCCAGCGAGTCTATTAAAAAAACATGCCAAACTAATTGATAAATTGCTGAGCGATGTTTGGCAACATAGCGAATTAACGAATGAAATCACGTTGATTGCAGTGGGTGGCTATGGCAGAGAAGAGTTATTTCCATTCTCTGATATTGATTTGCTCATTTTGATGCCAGATAACGCATCTGAATCGCAAAATAAAACGGTAGAAGAACTGATTGGTGTGTTGTGGGATTTAGGCCTTAATATTGGGCACAGCGTTCGCACACTACAAGAATGCATTACTGAAGCAGCGGATGATGCCACAATACAAACCAATTTATTGGAATCCCGTCTCATTTGCGGCAGTAAAGTCGTCTATACCCAATTTTTTATAGAAATCAAACAACAGCTCAATGCCACTAAATTTTTAAAAGCAAAGCTTGCAGAACAAAATAAGCGCCATGAAAAATTCAACGACTCTGGCTATAGTCTAGAGCCCAACATTAAAGAAAGTCCTGGAGGCCTGCGCGACATCCATACCATTTTGTGGTTAGCGCAAAGCCAAGGACTGGGGAATAATTGGTTAGAGTTAGCGAAAAATGGCGTTATTAGTCAATCTGAGCTCAATGAGATTAAGCGACATGAACGCAATTTAAATACATTACGCATACGCTTACATTATTTAGCCAAGCGCAGAGAAGACCGACTTTTATTTGATTTTCAGAATGAGTTGGCAGCTAATTTAGGTTTAGTCAATACGCCAAGCAAACGTGCAAGCGAACAATTAATGCAAAGCTATTATCGCAGCGTCCGTTATATCAACCTCATTAATGAGATTCTGCTTAAGTCATTTGCCATATCAAATGCCTTTAACGAGCCGAGTCGTGCGATCAATGCACGTTTTACTGCGCAAAATAAATGGCTAGAAGCGGTTTCGCCAGATTTATTTCAAAATCAACCGAGTGCTATTTTAGAGTGCTTTCTACTCCTACAACAGCACCCAGAGCTTGAAGGTTTCAGCCCTTCCCTGTTGCGTCAGCTGCAAGATGCGACCAAATTGATTACCAAAGCGTCTCGTGAGTCTAGTGAGAATCAGCAGCTATTTTTAACGATATTGAAGCAAAAATACGGCGTCCATCAAAGCCTCCGACGCATGAACCGATATGGCATATTAGGTAAATACATCCCTGCTTTTGGCAAAATTATTGGACAAATGCAACATGATTTATTTCATGTCTATACGGTTGATGAACACACGCTAAAACTGCTAGCCAATTTACGTCGTTTTAGCAAACCTCAACTAGAGCATGAATTTCCACTATGCAGCAAACTGTTTGCTGAGTTTAAACGACCTTATTTGCTTTATCTCGCGGCTATTTTTCATGATATTGCAAAAGGTCGTGGTGGCGACCATTCCGAACTCGGGAAAAAAGACGCTAAACGTTTTTGCGAGTTACACCAATTACCAGAAGAAGACACTAAGCTGGTTGTTTGGCTAGTAGAAAAGCATCTGCAACTATCAAAAGTAGCCCAAAAGTCAGATTTATCTGATCCAGCGGTCATTGAGCAATTTGCAAAATTAATGAAAAATCAAACAT
>JBFJJY010000282.1:0-2747 GCA_041612055.1 Methylophilaceae bacterium
AGGTTTGCCAGAAGACATGATTGCCGTCGCCACAGAAACTGCAAAAGAGATTCAAGTGGCCTATGATTTAATTAAACAACATCGCGGTATTAATTGACTTAAAGTTGAAGGTATTTTATTGAATCAGGATTAATAGAAATTAAAAGAGGTCTGATTCTATTTATTCCCAATCATCTGCGCCCAATTATTCTTTTTTGATTTTCAAGCCTAAAAGCAAATACGGTACAATTGCTGAATGATCACTATAAGTACCGAGCAAGGCTTCAAAAATATCGAAAGTTGGGATGACGTAATTCACAATGTTGGCTACAAATCTAACCTAGACCCATCAAAGCATAAGCTTGATTCAATCATAGGCCGTTATGTAGAAAAAGAGATGGTTCAATGTGGTTTAAGCAACTGCCATACTAAGCACGGTAAAGGCTATCTCGTTAAAACTCAATCAGGGTTATCTACAAACATAGGTAAAGACTGTGGTAAGAAATATTTTGGGGTTGATTTTGAGATTATGGCTAAGAAGTTTGAGCGTGATTTTGAAGCTCAAAACAACAGAGAGATACTAGCCAGCTTTAGTATTAATATTGATGAATTAGAGTTGAAAATTAATGAGATGCGTGCAGGCCACAATGGAGCAGACTATTTATACAAAAAATCACGCCTTCTTATCACCAGAGGTCGCGAGCTGCCTGATGTGGTAGTGACAAAAATTATGGATATGGTGAAGCTTTCAAGCAATGTTTTAATAAAAGAACGCGAAGCAACAAAAGAAGAAACTGACAATGCACTAGCAATTAACTCTAAAACAAGGTTGCCACTTTATATAAATGAACAAGTGGCAACTGTTAATGGATTGCTTATACTACAAAAAGACTATGACTTGCGAGATATTTTGATAATTGATCTCGATCAAAATATTAATGCTTTTAAAGAGTTAGATATTGATGTTATAGATTAGAAAGACTTAAAGCTGTGGTCAAAATGGGTTGCGGAATTAGATGCTAAGCTTGATAAAGCTCAATTAGCAATCGAAGCAGGAAGGAATCTTCTTATGAGACCTAACTTAGAGCCATTTCAGGAAATTATTGATGATAAGGTCGATATGACTTTATTTAAAAATTTTCTTCGTTCTTTAACTTGAAACCGTAAGTGTAGTTAATCTACTCCGTCCACATTATTTTTGCCTGCTAATTGGACGTTAATGATTCAAATTTGCTATATTGCCAGCATGAATAAAAATCTTGATTTTGAGCGTCGTTTTAGCGGTGTGCGCCGATTGTATGGAGAGGCTGGTTTGGTCAAATTGCAATCTGCGCATGCGATGGTTGTTGGTATTGGTGGCGTGGGTTCTTGGGCGGTGGAGGCCCTTGCACGTAATGCGGTTGGTCAAATCACTTTGATTGATTTGGATAATGTTGCTGAATCGAATGTCAATCGGCAGATTCATGCTTTGGATGGTAATTTTGGCAAAGCGAAAGTTAGCGCAATGCGTGAGCGACTATTACAAATCAATCCACAGTGTATTGTGCATGAAATTGAAGATTTTATTACGCCAGACAATGTGGCAACTGTATTGGATAGGCCATGCAATGTCATTTTAGATTGTACTGATGATGCCAAAGCAAAAATTGCGTTGACTAGTTTTTGCAAACTCAAGGCAATACCGTTCATTATGTCAGGCAGTGCTGGCGGGCGCTTAGATCCGACGCGGATTCAACTGGCTGATATGGCGAGTGTGACGGGGGATAAGTTGCTGGCTAAAGTGCGTAATCAATTGCGCCGTGACCATGGCTTTCCTAAGGCAAGTAATACAAAAAAATCAGCAAAATTTGGTATTCAATGCGTGTATTCTGATGAGCCTGTGATTAAACCTGCTGAGGTTTGTGATGCGGATTCGGCTAGTCTTACAGGATTGAACTGCGCGGGTTACGGATCTAGTGTCAGTATCACAGCAACTTTTGGTTTTGTCTTGGCGCAGCAGGCGCTCAATCAATTAGTCGCTGACTAATCTATTTCTGGCTGAGCTATTTAAAGCTTAGCCATTTCCGCTTCATATTCGGGAAAATAGTGGCTAATCACTTTTAAATCAAAGCGCCTTAATATACTGGTGTTAGATTCTCTTGCTAATAAAAACTCAAACGATTTTTCGACTAATTCTGCGGTTGTTAGCTGGTCGTGGCAAAGGCGTTTGGCGTGAGCTGGATCGACATTGACATCATGTTCTGTGGTGCTATTGGATACAACAGTCACACGAAATGTCTGTTGATTGATTTCTTTTACCGTAATGTTTGCCATTTTCACTCCACAATTGATTGCCTGAATACTTGAAATTTTCACTTTCAACCCAAAATGTAAGCAAAGCCCAAAAGGCAAACTAAAGTTTAACGGATTAACCAAACGGATAAAAGGAAAAAAATGGCTAAAAAACAATCGGAAAAAATGGAGTTTAAAGCAGAGGTTAAGCAGTTATTACACCTCATGATTCATTCTTTATATTCAAATAAAGAAATTGTATTAAGAGAGCTAATCTCCAACGCTTCAGATGCGGCAGATAAACTACGTTTTGAAGCATTGGCTGATGGTAGTTTGTATGAAAATGACAGCGATTTGAATATCCGCGTTGCGTTTGATAAAAAAGCGCGCACGGTGACGATTTCTGATAATGGTATCGGTATGTCACGCGAAGAAGTCGTTAATAATATCGGTACGATTGCCAAATCTGGTACCAAAGAATTTATGACTGCGTTGTC
>JBFJJY010000283.1:0-2725 GCA_041612055.1 Methylophilaceae bacterium
CCTGCGGTATCGACGGTAACGCCGCGCTCACGACAAATATCGGCAGTTAAATCTAATGGGAAACCATACGTATCGTGTAGTTTAAATGCCGTTTCGCCATTGAATTCGACTTTGGTACTTTTAAGTTCCGTCTCCAGAATCGCCATCCCATTTTCAATGGTCTCAAAAAAGCGTTCTTCTTCTTGCTTCAAGGTCGCTGCGATCCGTTTTTGCTCATTAATCAGTTCTGGGTAAGCTTCACCCATTTCACTGACTAAGTCAGCGAGCATGTTGTAAAAGAATGCTTTGCGCGCGCCTAGTTTGTAGCCATGGCGAATTGCACGGCGAATGATACGACGTAACACATAACCACGTCCTTCATTACCTGGAATCACGCCATCGGCGATTAAGAATGAGCAAGCTCGGATATGGTCTGCTAATACTTTGAGGCTAGGATTATCTAAATCAGAAGTTTTTGTTTCACGCGCAGCCGCTTTAATTAGCTTTTGAAATAAATCCATTTCATAGTTGGCATGCACGCCTTGCAGAATGGCAGAAATACGCTCCAAACCCATACCAGTATCGACGCTTGGTTTTGGTAATGCATGCATCACACCCGCTTCGTCACGGTTAAATTGCATAAACACATTGTTCCAAATCTCAATAAACCGATCGCCATCTTCATCTGGGCTGCCTGGCGGACCACCTGGAATGTGTGCGCCGTGATCGTAAAAAATCTCAGAGCAAGGACCGCAAGGACCAGTGTCGCCCATCATCCAAAAGTTGTCAGAAGCGTAACGTGCGCCTTTATTATCGCCAATGCGGATGATTTTTTCGGCAGGTATGCCAATGTCTTTTAGCCATATATCGTAGGCTTCGTCATCTTCAGCATAAACAGTGACTAACAGTTTTTCTGTTGGTAATTGGTAAACTTCGGTTAGTAATTCCCATGCGTATTTGATGGCATCGCGTTTGAAGTAATCGCCAAAGCTAAAGTTACCCAACATTTCAAAGAAAGTATGGTGACGCGCGGTATAACCTACGTTTTCCAAGTCGTTATGTTTACCACCTGCGCGTACACATTTTTGACTGGTGGTTGCACGGGTATAAGCGCGTTTATCAAAGCCTAAAAACACGTCTTTAAATTGATTCATGCCTGCATTGGTAAACAGCAGCGTAGGGTCATCATGCGGCACTAGCGAGCTAGACGGCACTTCGGTGTGGCCTTTGGAAACAAAAAAGTCTAGAAACGCTTTTCTAATTTCATTACTGCTTGGATTATTGCTTAATTTAATCGTCATTATCTTGTTTACTGAGTACTTTTTTTATCGTATCGAAGCCAAAGCCACGGCTTTGTAAGAATCGCGCCTGTTTTGCCCATGCTTGATGGTCTTTTGCTATTTGGTTAAATTTTTTGCGCCAAACTTCGGTCGCACGTTCCAATTCACTTTCTTTCATTGCAGATACAGCATCCGCAATTAAATCATCTGCCACACCCTTTTCTCTTAATTCGTGAGCAACTTTGCTGCTACCAAATTTCACTTTTCTTGCGCGAACAAGTTGCTCAGTAAATCGCACATCTGATAGCCAGCCTCGCGCTTTAAAATCCGTTAATAATGCAGGAATATCATCTGATTCATCGGCATAAGTCTTAAGCTTTTGTCCCAATTCAACCGCTGAGTATTCTCTTTTACTTAAATACTCAAGTGCACGTTGGCGCAATGATTTTTCTTGGGCGCTTTTCAGCTTATTCGTCACCTTCTTCGCGCGGCGCAATCATTTCATCAAGTAGGACTTTAGAGTTGCTGCGAATTTTTGCATCAATCTCATTAGCAATATCAGGATTTTCTTTTAGAAATTGACGTGCATTATCCTTACCTTGGCCGATTTTTTCACCGTTGTAGCTATACCAAGCGCCTGCTTTTTCAACAAATTTTAGATTGACACCTAATTCAATAATTTCGCCTTCGCGCGAAATACCTTCGCCATAAAGAATATCGAATTCAGCCTGTTTAAAGGGGGGGGCGACTTTATTTTTAATGATTTTGACGCGGGTTTCAGAGCCAACCACTTCATCTCCACGTTTAATCGCGCCGGTACGGCGGATATCTAAACGAACAGAAGAGTAAAACTTAAGCGCATTACCACCAGTTGTTGTTTCTGGGTTGCCAAACATGACGCCAATTTTCATACGGATTTGGTTAATAAAAATCACCAATGTATTAGTCCGTTTAATGTTGCCCGTTAGTTTACGTAGCGCTTGGCTCATTAAGCGTGCTTGTAAGCCCATGTGTGAATCGCCCATGTCGCCTTCAATTTCAGCTCGAGGCGTTAACGCAGCAACAGAGTCAACCACGACAATGTCTACAGAGCCTGAACGCACCAACATATCAGCAATTTCTAAAGCTTGCTCACCAGTATCAGGCTGAGAAATCAGCAGGTCAGGGACGTTAACACCTAATTTAGCCGCATATTGTGGATCAAGCGCATGTTCGGCATCAATAAAAGCAGCGGTCCCACCCGATTTTTGCATTTGAGCAATCACAGACAAGGTAAGCGTTGTTTTACCAGAAGATTCTGGACCATAAATTTCAACCACGCGACCACGTGGCAAACCGCCAATACCAAGTGCAATATCTAAGCCTAGCGAGCCTGTTGATACGGATTGAATATCTGCATCAATCTCGTTATCCCCCATGCGCATAATGGAGCCTTTACCAAATTGCTTCTCAATTTGAGAAAGGGC
>JBFJJY010000284.1:0-2725 GCA_041612055.1 Methylophilaceae bacterium
GAGCAATATCAATTTAAAAAATCTTCGCTACCTTACGTGACATTAACTGACTAAATAAGCAACATTACTTTTAATTATTTAATTTTGACACATCAGATTTATTTCTAATATGCTATAAATGCATTATGGAAAAAAATACGATAAGCGCAGAAACGCTACTGGCAGCAGTTGATTTAGGCTCGAATAGTTTTAGGTTAGAAATTGCACATTATGTAGGTGGGCAAATACAGCGGGTTGACTATATTAAAGAGGCGGTTAGACAGGGCGGTGATTTAGATGAAAACCGCAATCTAAACGCTGCCGCACTAGAACGCGGTGTGAAATGTTTAGAGCGTTTTGGTGAGGCATTAAAGGGTTTTCCAGCTCAAAATGTGCGTGCGGTGGCAACACAAACGCTGAGAGAAGCGCGCAATAGGAAATTTTTCATTGAGATGGGTCAGAAAGCCCTCGGTTATCATATTGAAGTGATCTCTGGGGTAGAGGAAGCGAGGCTGATTTATCAAGGTGTCAGTCATTTCTTACCGCAGTCAGATGAGCGTCGCTTAGTCATTGATATTGGAGGTCGTTCGACTGAATTTGTACTTGGACAGCACTTTGATGCATTAAAAACAGAGTCATTACGCGTAGGCTCGGTTGCTTGGTCGTTAAAATACTTTCCTGATGGAGAGTTGTCAGAGAAGAATTTAAAGCGCGCAGAGGTTGCTGCAAAGTCATTCTTGGATGTCATTACACGTTCATATGGACCTAAATATTGGGATGTGGCTTATGGTGCTTCTGGTACTGTTGGTGCGGTTGGCGATGTTTTAGCATTAGCTGGATTCAAAGAAGGTTTCATCACAAAAGATGGCTTGGATTGGTTGCGTAAAGAGTTAATCAAGGCCAAAAATGCAAGCCGTTTAAAAATAGATGGTTTGAAAGAAGAGCGTAATGCTGTCATCGGTGGAGGATTAAGTGTATTACGTGCAGTGTTTGATATTTTAAAAATAGAAACATTGCATGTGGCACGCGGCGCACTAAGACATGGCTTGTTTTATGATATGGCAGCAGAAGCCAGTGATGGCTTGGTTTATACCAAAGATGCTTCCATTCATTGGTTGTTAAAGCGGTTTCCAGTCGATGCTCGCCATGCCGAGCATGTGAATGAAGCTGCACTGCATTTGTTTGACCGAATTGCGGGTAGTCTGAATCTTAAAAAAAGCGAAATTACTGAGCAAAGAAGACTGTTAAGTTGGGCGGCGCAGTGTCATGAAATTGGCGCACTGATTTCACATGGCGCTTCTCATGTACATGGCGCTTATATTTTAGACCATACTGAGTTGATGGGATTTTCTCAGACTGATTTGCATCATTTGAGCTTGCTGGTGCTGGGTCAGCGAGGTAAGCTTAAAAAGTTAGATTTAACATTGGTTGATGAACGGTTAATGATTTCGCTGGCGTGTTTGCGTTTGGCGATTATTCTTTGTCATTCGCGCAATAAGCCAACGCTGAGTGGCATAGAAGATTTACAGTTTAGTCCAGGCAAAATGGCGTTAACAGTATTAAATCGTTGGTTGGAAACACACCCACAAACCGCTTATTTATTAGAAGAAGAAGTGATTGCATGGAAGAAAGTAAACTGGAGTTTAACAATCATTGTAAAAAGATAATAACAAAGTTGTAATTACGAGTTGGATGTTGATACTTAATTATTCATATCAAGGAGCATAGCAATGACGATAGAACCGAAGGTAACACCTAAAACAACGACATCAACAGCATCTCATTCGACAGCAAAAAAGCCTATCAGCAGACAATCTCCGGCAAAACGCACTGCGGCTGCGAATAAGGCTCCAGCTAAACCTGTAGTAAAAAAAACAACGGTCACATCACAAGTGCTACCAAAGCAAGCGCCAGCAACGGACGCGGTTGTCGTTAAAACCGTAAAATCAAGCAAAGTAAAAATGGAGCGTGACAGTTTTACCATGCCTGTAGAAGAGTATGCACAATTGGCAGCATTGAAAGCACGTTTATTAGCGCTAGGTCATCCAGCCAAGAAAAGTGAGTTGTTACGTGCAGGGATTAAGCAGTTGGTCGCAATGACTGATTTGCGCTTAAAAAAAGCAATGGCAGCAGTCCCTGTGATTAAAACAGGCAGACCTAAGAAAAAGAAGTCTTAATGTAATGCGTTAACGATTCTTTTGTAAAAGCATCGTTTGTGCAGAAAGCGACGCTGTCGACTCACCGCTATCAGCTTGCAATTGGCGGACAAGTTGGTAACTGCCATCATGAGTTAAAGCCCAGGCGTCAATATTGTCTTGCAAATATGGAGTAAAGCACTCATCCATCACTCTTTTTTGCATGTCTATATCTAAGATTGGCCACGCAATTTCAACTCGTTTGAGCATATTGCGCGTCATCCAATCTGCACTTGCTAACCACAGCTTTACTTTGCCATCAATATCAAAGTAAAACGCGCGAGAGTGTTCAAGAAAACGCCCGACAATTGAGCGAACGCGGATGCGGTTGTGTAAGTCTTTTGCACCAGGCGGTAATACACATGCGCTACGAACTATCAAATCAATGGTGACTCCTTTTTTGGCTGCTCGCATTAATGCAGAAACGAGCGCTTCATCAGTTAGTGAGTTAGTTTTGATGATAATGTTAGCCGCTTTACCTTTTGCTGCCGCGTTGCCTGCTGCATTGATATATCGAAGCATGGTGCTATGTAGCGTAAACGGTGAGACCA
>JBFJJY010000285.1:0-2710 GCA_041612055.1 Methylophilaceae bacterium
AAGAACAAGCTCGCGCTGCTGGCAAGTTCAAAATGGCCACTAATTTGGAATACGATGGTATTGCCACCACGTTCCATGGTTATGACCAACTAGAAACCAACAGTAAGATTACTGCTTTATATAAAGATGGCACATCAGTTGAGCAGCTATTAGAAGGCGACCAAGGCGTGGTCATTTTAGACAACACGCCCTTCTATGCTGAATCTGGCGGTCAAATTGGTGACTCTGGTGTGCTCAAATCGAGCAGCGGCTTGTTTGCAGTAGAAGATACGCAAAAGGTACAAGCAACCGTATTTGGTCATCATGGCATCCTAAAAACTGGCACGTTGTCCGTTGGTGAATCCCTAATAGCTAAAGTTGATATGCAAGCGCGAACTGCAACCATGCGTAACCACTCAGCTACGCACTTGATGCATAAAGCCTTGCGCGAGGTGTTGGGTGAGCATGTGCAACAAAAAGGCAGCTTGGTCGATACCGAAAAAACCCGTTTTGACTTTGTACATAATGCGCCAATGACCAACGAACAAATTCGTGAAGTGGAACGCATTGTTAATGCAGAAGTGTTTGCCAATATCGAAACGCAAGCACGTGTAATGAGTATTGACGCGGCAAAAGAAACAGGCGCCATGATGTTGTTTGGCGAAAAATATGGCGATGAAGTGCGTGTTTTAGATATTGGCTCATCAATTGAGCTTTGTGGCGGTACGCATGTTAAGCGCACAGGTGATATTGGTTTATTCAGTATTGTGGCAGAAGGTGGCGTAGCCGCTGGCGTTCGCCGCGTAGAAGCGGTTACTGGCTTGAATGCGCTACATTATATGCAACAGATGGAAATGACTTTAGGCGGTGTTGCTGGCACATTAAAAGTGCTCCCTAACGAAGTGGCAAACCGTGTTGACCACCTAATTGACCAAGTCAAAAAACTTGAGCGTGAACTAGCCACAGCGAAAGGCAAACTCGCCTCATCACAAGGGGATGATTTAGCAACACAAGCCATTGATATTAATGGTATTAAAGTGTTAGCAGCCACATTGGAAGGTGCCGACGCTAACGCACTACGCGAGACCATGGACAAGTTAAAAGACAAATTAAAATCTGCAGTCATCGTATTGGCTACCGTCAATGCTGACAAAGTAAGTATTGCCGCTGGTGTCACTAAGAATTTAATCGCTACGATTAAAGCAGGCGAGTTAGTTAACCATGTTGCATCACAAGTTGGTGGAAAAGGTGGCGGCAAGCCAGATATGGCGATGGCAGGCGGCTCTGATGCAAGTCAATTACCGCAAGCATTAGCCAGTGTGCAAGACTGGGTCAAACAAAAATCGTAGCATTAACCTATTTAAAAGAACCTATTAAAAATTGAAATTATGGCATTAATTGTACAAAAATATGGTGGTACTTCCGTTGCGAATGCAGATCGCATCCGCAATATAGCGAGTCGAGTTGGACGCTTCAAGAAGAAAGGACATCAAATTGTCGTCGTGGTCTCTGCCATGTCTGGTGAAACCAATCGCTTAATTGCATTGGCAAATGAGATTACACCCAATCCCGACCCACGTGAGCTTGATGTCATTGTGTCAACTGGCGAACAAGTCACCATTGGTTTAACTTGTCTTGCCTTGCAAGAGCTTGGTTTTAAAGCCAAAAGTTATACTGGATCACAAGTGAGAATTTTGACCGATGAATCACATGGTAAAGCGCGCATTATTGATATAGATGGTCACAATATGCAAAGAGATTTGGATGATGGCTATGTCGTTGTCGTTGCAGGCTTTCAAGGTTGCGATGCAAAAGGTAACATCACCACGCTAGGTCGCGGCGGATCTGACACAACTGGTGTCGCTTTAGCTGCCGCATTAAAAGCGGATGAATGCCAAATTTATACCGATGTCGATGGCGTTTATACCACTGACCCACGTATCGTGCCTGAAGCGAGACGATTAGATAGAATTACATTTGAAGAAATGTTAGAGCTTGCCTCACAAGGCAGCAAAGTTTTACAAACTCGCTCTGTTGAATTTGCGGGTAAATACAAAGTTAAATTGCGTGTACTCTCTAGCTTCCAAGAGGACGGAGAAGGCACCCTCATCACATTCGAAGAAGATAACAAGGACGATAATATGGAAGAACCGCTCATTTCTGGCATTGCCTTTAATCGCGACGAAGCAAAAGTTACCATCTTGGGCGTACCCGACACACCAGGTATTGCTTACCAGATTTTAGGTCCAGTAGCCGATGCCAACATTGATGTTGATATGATTATTCAAAACCAAGGTGCAGATGGCACTACGGATATCACCTTTACCGTACACAAAAATGAAATGAATAAAGCGCTCACTATTTTACGTAATAAAGTGCAGCCGAGTATTCATGCGCGTGAAATCAAAGGTGATGATAATATTGCAAAAGTCGCTGTCGTCGGTGTTGGTATGCGCTCTCATGTTGGTGTGGCAAGTCAAATGTTTCGCACACTTTCAGAAGAAGGGATTAATATACAAATGATTTCGACCAGTGAAATAAAAATAGCAGTCGTTATTGAAGAGAAATATATGGAGCTTGCTGTGCGTGTTTTACATCAAGCCTTTGAATTAGAAGAAGCCTAGTTTTTAGGCTTATTAATTCTTTTTTCATTGATTTTAGCGCGGGTTTCGCGTAACATCGCGCCCTTGTAAGCGAATTAAAAGTTTGAAAACGGAGAGCTGGCCGAGTG
>JBFJJY010000286.1:0-2705 GCA_041612055.1 Methylophilaceae bacterium
CGGTATAGTCGACTAGGCAACGCCATCTTAAATGCATCACCATCTTTTAATCGGACCTCTGTTAGCTGTTTCGTATTCCATCTAATCTTAATGCCATCGGTTTTTGAAATCGTAATCGAATCACTATTTAATAATCTTTTATTAAATCCAGGGTCCAAACTTTTATCCAAATAGACGAATCTTTTATCTAGGCTTACGCCAATGACCGTAGTCAAGCCTTGGTCTTTACCATAGTTAAATGATAAATTGAGTGTTGTCTTATTTTTAGCCAGCTCATTTAATATTTGAGCAATTTCTACTGAATGATGCGTTAAAAACTTATCATCACTATGTGCAGTATTTTGATTTGCCATTGGCCCCAAATTCCCTTTAGAATCATTATGTCCTGTTATTTTGTTAATGCATCACTTAAATCGTTGTCACTGTAAAGTCAAATGCGTTATAGGAGTCAATATTAAGCTATTTGCATGTTTACATAAAACCAAAAAAGCCTTCAGTTTAACGAACTAACCCCTTTAAACCAATTTAGTCGCTAAAAAACAACTGATTGGTGTTAAAAATATTATAATCTTTCATCACTCAATCTACTGTAACTACAAGACACTCATGATTAAAACACTTTGGAAAAAGTTAACCCCGTTCGGTCCTTTTGCTCCACTTATTACGATGTATATCATGGTATTACCAATACTATCCTTGTCGCGTATCGGCCTTATGCTATGGCAGGCTGAGCGCGTCGCCACAACAGGTGCATGGTTGGAAATATTGCTACAAGGTTTAAGAGTCGACATTATTCAATTAGGCTTGCTTGCGATTATTCCGCTACTCATTTCTCCATTATTCGCTCAGCAAAAGGCTTGGACGATATGGAAAAAATTCACCTACTATTGGGTTGCTCTATCGGTCATATTACTCATTTTCTTAGAAGCAGCATCACCAGGCTTTATCGCTGAATACGACACACGTCCTAATCGCCTATTCATCGAATACTTAAAATACCCAAAAGAAGTCATGCCCATGCTGTGGAATGGCTTTCGCATGCAAGTCTTTGCCTCGATCGGGTTATTGATCGCGTCGATATGGCTAGTGAGAAAATGTATGCAGCCATGGCTTTCTCAGCAGCGCCCATCAAAAAATTTGCGCTATTGGCTAGCGCTGCCTTTTATTATTTTGCTTGTTGCATTTTCTGTCCGTTCTACCACAGACCATAGACCAGCGAACCCAGCGATGTTTGCGATTACCAGCGATACAATGGTCAACTCGTTGGTGATTAATTCAACTTGGTCCGTCTTTCATGCTATTTACAACTTAAAGCATGAAAGCAAATCAAGTGAGATATACGGCAAAATGGAAATGGCCGACATCATGAAACAAGTGCAACTGACACGCGATATGCTACAGGATAAGCGTCCATTACTGGGCAACAAGGATATTCCTACACTGACCAATCAAACCGCAACGGTTAAACGAGACAAACCCTTGAATCTTGTCATCGTCTTGCAAGAGAGCTTAGGTGCCACTTTTGTAGAGTCATTAGGCGGTCTTCCTGTCACACCAGAGCTAGAAAAATTAAAAACAGACGGCTGGTGGTTTGAAAACTTATATGCCACTGGCACTCGCTCTGTGCGTGGCATTGAAGCCGTTGTTACCGGTTTCCCGCCAACACCAGCGCAAAGCACTGTCAAATTATCTCTATCTCAAAGCGGCTTTTTTACATTAGCCAGCTTACTCGGTACAAAAGGGTATAGCAGTGAGTTTATCTATGGTGGCGAAGGCCACTTTGACAATATGCGTAACTTTTTCCTCGGCAATGACTTTAATACGGTTGTCGATAAAAATGACTACGTCAATCCAGTTTTTACTGGTAGCTGGGGCGTGTCAGACGAAGACTTATTTAATAAAACACACGAACAATTAATGAAGCATCATGCCGATGGCAAACCATTTTTTACGCTAGTATTTAGTTCTAGTAATCACACCCCATTTGAGTTTCCTGATGGTCGCATTGATTTATATGAGCAACCAAAAGCCAGTGAAAACAATGCGGTTAAATATGCAGACTATGCTTACGGAGAATTTTTCAAAAAAGCAAAAGCCAGTCCCTATTGGAAAGATACTTTATTTTTAATTGTCGCTGATCACGATATTCGCGTTAGAGGCAATGATTTGGTTCCTATTAAAAACTTCCATATCCCAGGATTAATTTTAGGTGCCGATATTCAGCCACGCATCATTAAAACAGTCGCTAGCCAAATTGATTTGCCTACAACATTGATTTCGCTGATGGGCATTGATGCACAGCATCCAATGATAGGACGCGACATCAGTGCAGAACCTGCAGATCTGGCTGGTCGCGCTATGATGCAGTATCAGGAAAACTATGCTTGGATGGAAGGCAATCAGACTGTTATATTAAGAGCGGACAAAACACCGATCTTTGGCATTTATGACAAAACAAAAAAAGCGCTTGTCGCGAGTGAGGCGCCAAACGATGTAACCGACATGAATGCGCGTGCACTAAGTCATGTACTGTTGCCATCATTACTCTACAGGGATCAACAATACCATTTGCCTAGATAGTGAATGAGCTATAAAAACTAAAAAGCC
The DNA here is from genome assembly GCA_041612055.1 of Methylophilaceae bacterium. Classification (GTDB taxonomy): domain Bacteria; phylum Pseudomonadota; class Gammaproteobacteria; order Burkholderiales; family Methylophilaceae. Next base: position 2,608 of record JBFJJY010000286.1, read on the forward strand.
TAGTCATTGCTGACTAGGCTTTATATTTGGTAGGGAGTACGCGGATCGAACGCGTGACAAACGGATTAAAAGTCCGCTGCTCTACCAGCTGAGCTAAC
>JBFJJY010000287.1:0-2704 GCA_041612055.1 Methylophilaceae bacterium
GATGGGCGCACGACCAATGGCACGCTTGATTCAAGACACCATTCGAAAAGCGTTAGCGGATGAACTCTTATTTGGTCGCTTAGTCAACGGCGGCGCTGTACATGTTGATATCAATGACAAAGAAGAGGTTAAACTGTCATTTCCATCAAACAAGCCGACTAAGAAAAAAGATTTAGCGACTGAAGCATAGTAGTTTTACGATAGTCAGTGAAACCTTCAACACCCTACTTATGCAACATAAGTAGGGTGTTTTTGCATAATGCTTGTAAATAGCGTTGATTGCATCAGCGTTGTTAGCCAATCATTTAACATCGTGTAGGACGAGTTCTCAAACCATTGAGCATCCACACCTTTAAACTGTCTAATAAATGGGAAAATCGCAATATCTGCCAAGCTTGGAAAACGTCCACATAAGCTGCCTTGATGATGCTGTAACAAATCTTCTAACTGTTGTAAAAAGGCCTCTCCTGCAAGCCGATGTTCAGCTTGTGTTTTTTCAGGATGACGGTCGGCATATTTATAAGCATCTAAGGCTTTTTTAAACCAGCCATCATTGGTTTGAATGAGCGCTTTTGCAGCCGCCAAATCAATATCAAGCCATCCATCACGATCTTGTTGGCTCAAAGCCCACAACATGATATCCAAACTCTCATCAATGACAGTCCCATCGGTTAGCGCTAAAACCGGTACGGTTGCTTTTGGCGAGATTGCTAACATATGTGGTGGTTTATTACGTAAGGCTATTTCTCGAATCTCAACAGCAATCCCCGCATACGCTAGCGCCATTCTTGCACGCATTGCATAAGGACAACGTCTATATGAATATAAAATAGGTAACATGGCGGTTAACCCAATGTTTTACAAATATCTGATATTAGTGCAGGTCCTTTATAAATCAACCCACTGTATACTTGGACTAAACTAGCGCCGGCAGCCATTTTTTCGACTGCATCCGCACCAGAGGAAATGCCGCCGACCCCAATGATTGGCAGTACTCCTTGCAATTGCTTAGATAACTGTTGAATAACAACTGTTGATTGATTACGCACTGGCGCACCAGACAGTCCACCTGCTTCTTCCGCATGTGGCAAACCTTGTATGGTCTCTCTTGCTAACGTTGTGTTGGTCGCAATCACTGCATCGATGGCATGCTGCATCAATAAATCAGCGATTTCAACCACTTGTGTTGGCGTTAAATCTGGAGCAATCTTCAATGCGATAGGCACGTATTTGCCATGCTGTTCCGTTAGCTGGGTTTGCGCTTGTTTTAATGCACCAAGCAACTGAGATAACGCTTGTTTCTGTTGTAAATCACGCAAATTTTTTGTATTGGGAGAAGAGATATTGACCGTGATGTAACTGGCATGGGCATAGACTTTCTGCATACAAATAAGATAGTCATCAACGGCTTTATCATTAGGTGTATCGAAATTTTTCCCTATATTAATTCCAAGAATGCCACGATACCGCGCTGCTTTTACATTCTCTACCAGTTGATCAACGCCTAAATTATTAAATCCAAAGCGATTAATAATGCCTTCTGCTGCTTTAATCCGAAATAAACGTGGCTTGTCATTACCAGGTTGCGGTTTTGGCGTCACCGTGCCAACTTCGAGAAAACCAAATCCCAACGCTGCCATTCCATCAATCACTGCACCATTCTTATCCAAACCTGCCGCCAACCCGACTGGCGTAGGGAACGTGAGCCCCATCACTTGTCTTGGTTGACAAACTGGTTGTTTGACCAAAGATAATAATCCCAACTGTTCTGCTATTTTTAAGCTTTTGAGGCTTAAATCATGTACACGTTCAGCGTCTAATTGGAATAATAATGGCTTTGCAATGGTGTATAGGTTCATAGTTTTTTACGTGAAAAAAGAGAAAAGAATGGCGTACTAGCGCATTCACATAATGGTCTTCAATTGTATTAATCTTGCGTCATAAATGGCCTGTTTAATATTTTCTGGTTCAGTATATTGCTTTGCAATTTCGCCTGCATTAATCTGCATTACCGCATGTAATGCCTTACGCAACACATCTACTTCAGGCAAAGCCATGTTTTCCAAACCCAAACGCCCTCTAGAATCCGCTTCACAAGCTAATAAAAAGCACTCGAAACGGTCTGGCTGACGTATCGCATCTAAGTCCATGATAAATTTAAGCAAAGTATCCGCTTTCATCACCAACACCTGATGCGCTTTAATATGAAACTGAGCAACCAAGTAAGCAAGCTCTCTACACTCGTTTGGTACACGTAACCGCTTACTCACCGTAGTCACGAGCTTAGCCCCTCTAACGTCATGCCCAATATGTCTTGGCAACAGTTCTTTTGGTGTGGTTCCTTTACCTAAATCATGCATTAAGACGGCATAACGTACTGGCAAACTAAACTGTCGCTTTGCTGCATAATCTAGCGCCATCATGACATGAATGCCAGTATCAATTTCTGGATGATACTTTTCTGTTTGCGGCACACCCCACAAACAAGCCAGCTCAGGGATCAGCTTCTGCAGAGCGCCGCAGCGCTGCAAAACCTCAAACATTCGACTAGGTTTTTCCTCCATTAAGCCTTTGGATAACTCCTGCCAAACGCGTTCTGGCACTAAAGCATCGACTTCGCCATCTGCTACCATTTGTTGCATTAACTGCATGGTTTCTGGCGCGATGATAAAGTCAGTGAATCTTGCTGAGAATCGTGCCGCAC
>JBFJJY010000288.1:0-2694 GCA_041612055.1 Methylophilaceae bacterium
GATTAATATCGACCGCGAAGTGAATATGAGTGGCCCGAACCACGATAAAGGCATCTTTATTTTGCAAAACTGGCTCAGTGCTAGCTTTTCACATCTAGCACCGTTAAGCCTGAATGCATCGTTGGTATTCGAGCAAGAATACAATGGCGTAGAAGGCGACTCTGCTTCTTGTGCAGAGCTATTTGCCTTGTTATCTGCCATGGCCAATTTACCGATACAACAAGGGATTGCCATTACGGGCGCGCTTAACCAGTTTGGTGAAGTGATGCCGATTGGCGGCGTCAATGAGAAAATTGAAGGCTATTTTAGAGTGTGTAAAGCGCTCGGGTTGGATGGCAAGCAGGGTGTGATTATCCCTAAACGAAACCAACGTCACTTATTGTTAGACGATGAAATTGTGCAAGCAGTAAAAGACGGACAGTTCCAAATTATTACCATTGATCATGTTTTAGAAGGCATCGAGCATTTGGTGAATGTTGAAGCGGGGGAGAAAGATGCAAGTGGCAGTTACTCTCCAAATACCGTTATGGGGCATGCGCAAGCGGTGCTGGCAGAGTACCGTAAAACCTTAGAAACCAATCAACCAAACGGAAAACATCAGCATTAATCATGGCAGCGACTTAACCTATGGTTCAAATCAAAGCTGAAAAATGTCGTTTAGACAAATGGCTGTGGGCGGCGCGGTTTTATAAAACCCGTAGCCTTGCTGCCGATGCTGTGAGCGGAGGTAAGGTGCGTGTGAATGGCGATAGAGCTAAAAGCGCGAAAGAAGTGCAGCTTGGCATGATGATTCAAATCACCAACAAAGAGTTTGAAATGGTGATTGAAGTGACTGCTTTGTCGAATACACGCCGTAGTGCAACGGATGCGGCCATGCTGTATAAGGAAACCAAAGAAAGTAAAGCTAAACGTGACAATCTAAAAGCCATTCGCAGTGCGGAACATGCATTAAGAGAACGCGGTGCAGGGCGGCCAACCAAGCGGCAATTACGTGATATTGCCAAGTTTACGGGTATTAAAAACTACGATGGGCTTTAAACAGACAGCATAAAAAGCTTGCACTAAAGTAGTGCTTATTGATAAACTGCGTTCATTCATTGAACGGTGAAGTTTTTCAGCATGCTAACTGACGAGTACCGCTACAAAATTTTAAAAGCGTTAGAAAAAAATCCTGAGATTAGTCAGCGGGATCTAGCATCAGCACTTGGTATAAGCCTTGGGAAGGCAAACTTCTGCCTAAAAGCTCTAGTCAATGTTGGGATATTAAAAGCGACAAATTTTAAGAATAGTAAAAATAAAAATGCTTATATGTACTTGCTTACCCCAAATGGAATAGAAGAGAAAACTAAAATAACAGTGAGGTTTCTTAAAAATAAAATGCAAGAATATGAAAAGTTAAAAAAAGAAATTGAAATCTTGCATAGTGAAGTCACCGACTAAATTTAGCATATACACAGTTTAGCTAATACATTACAGATTTTATAAGGAAAAAATATAATGAGTTCTAAGCTTTTGAAGGTTTTTATTGGGTTTGACCCAGTTGAGAGTGTTGCATGGCATACGATGACACATTCTATTCTTGCAAGAAGTTCTAAACCTGTAGCTATCATTCCAGTTAACTTGGCAAACTTAAAAGATATTTATACACGCCAGAGAGACCCTAAACAGTCTAATGAATTTTCATTTAGTCGCTTTTTAGTTCCTTATTTGAGCGAGTATGAAGGATATGCCGCTTTTTTTGATTGCGATATGATGCTCCGCACTGATATAAACGAGATGTTTAATGTTGCTAAACAATATCCTGGTAAAGCTGTTTACGTAGTTAAACATGATTACGTACCTAGGGATGACATTAAATATTTGAATAATGTCCAATACAAATATCCTAAAAAAAACTGGTCATCAGTTGTGTTATGGGATTGCTCTCATCCATCTAACAAAAATGTAACGTTGGACTTTGTAAATAACGCTACGCCTGCAGAGCTACATCGTTTTAGCTGGCTTAAAGACGATGAAATTGGTGAGTTAAATGTTCGCTGGAATTGGTTGGTCGGTGAGTATGACGAACCTCCAGCAGATGTTAAAAATGTTCATTGGACCGTTGGTGGGCCATATTTTGAAGAATATAAAAATGTGGACTTTTCAGAAGAATGGTTCGAGGAATTTAATGAAATGGCTTATTGTTTGCAGCGCTCAAGAACTTGAAGAACATAATTTATTATTATCGAATACTCTCGAACTAGAGAATAGTCTGTGAGGCAAAGTTTTTATATTGGTATAGTTGTATCATTACAACTAATTTTCATGCTTGTTGCACAGCTGTTAATTGTTCGTGTTGCTGGGGTGGGAGCTATAACCGATAGCTATATCGCTGCCCAGACTATTCCATCTGTTGTTATCTCAATAGTCGTTTCTGCATTACAAAGTGTTTGGTTACCAAGGCTTGCTGTAATGTCTAGCAATCCTGTAATGTGGAAAAATGAACAATCTAAAGCACTCGGGCAGGCTGGATTGCTAGGCGGCAGTTTATTTTTACTCATTGCCTTTAGTATGTTCTATTGGCTACCTTTACTTTATCCTGGGTTTTTAGAAGAACAACTAGAATCCACAATGTATTTTACTAATGTACTCCTAGCCGCAACAATCTTTAATATGCAGTCATCATTGCTCACTGTAGCACTAAGAACAAAAGGA
>JBFJJY010000289.1:0-2683 GCA_041612055.1 Methylophilaceae bacterium
ACCAGAGAGGCGTTTCAATACCACCGATTACCCTCACGCTGATTACTGTAAAGATAAAAATCAGAAACGCCATTTGCAACACCGGCTCCGCAATCAGCCACACCCATGCGCCACGACGATAAAATAGTCGGTGCATGGCTTCACGTAAAAATAAGGCGTGCCAAACTGACTTAGTAATCGCCCATGCGGATCTTGCCATTACTAATGCCCTTCCACTTCGGCAATCACGTTAAACACCTGTTGTATTTGCGCTTCGGTATGATCGCTGCTGATAAAAAAGCGTAAACGTGCTGCTTTTTCTTCTACCGCAGGATAGACAATGGGTTGAACGTTAATGCCTTGCTCAAAAAAATGATTAGAAAGTTTAACTGCTTTTATCGAGCCTTTAACTAAATAGGGAACAACTGCCCAGCCTTGTGATAAACCAATATCAACATCCATTTGTTTAGCTAAATGATAGAAATATTGTGCGCGCGCGTGTAGTTTTGTGACGCGCTCTGGCTCTTGCAACATAACCTTTAAAGCTTGAAGCGAAGCGGCGGCTAATGGTGGTGACATGCCAACACTATATACAAACCCTGGTGCAGAATATTTAAGATGTTCAATTAATGCACTTTCACCTGCAATATAGCCGCCACAGCTTGCAAGGCTTTTGCTTAATGTGCCCATCCAGATATCAACTTCTTTACCCTGCAGTCCATAATGTTCACGAATGCCTCGACCTGTTTTGCCAAGCACCCCAAGCGAATGCGCTTCATCAACCATGAGAAATGCTTTGTGACGATTTTTAATCTCAACAAATTTTGGCAAATCGGGGATGTCGCCATCCATGCTGTAAAGCCCTTCAATGACAATCAGCACTCTTTCAAAGCTCACTCGAATTTCTGTGAGTATTTCATCGAGGGCTTCAAAGTCATTATGCGGAAATGATCGGCGCGCGGCACCCGATAATTTGACGCCTTCTAAAATACTGTTGTGCGACAAGCTATCGTGAATGACCAAATCCTTAGGTCCAAATAAATAGCCAATGGTATTGACGTTAGTGGCGTGTCCACTGACAAACACAACGCAATCATCCACTTCATATAGCTCTGCAAGCGCCATTTCAAGGTCACGCTGCACTGGCCTTTCTCCTGCTACAACTCGACTAGCTGAAGCTGACGTGCCGTAGCGATTAATGGCTTCTTGCGCAGCTTTATTAACCAGCGGATGTCCTGATAAGCCAAGATAATTGTAGCTGGAGAAATTAATATATTCCTGACCTTCAATTGTGCTAATCACCCCATCTACGTTTTGGTGAGATTTGAAAAATGGATTAGCAATCCCTAATCGTTTGCCGCCCGCTTTAGGTAGTTGCAATTTTTCATAAGCGGGATAGCGATCAAACCGATAAAAGGCTTCTGGAATTTTAGGCCCTTGTTGTTTGCGCGGTATGGCGATTAATCGACCTTGATCGGCCTCTGTCTTTTTGACGGAGAAACGATTAATTAAGTCATCTTTTGTCTTAGTGAACAACGAGCTTTTACCCATCTCAATCTACCTTGCTCTCTCTTCAGCTAATTTGCGAATATCTTCCATGGCATGCTCCACATCTTGCTCACTGACTTCTTCTCCATGCTGTCTCGCTAAATCTTTAATGATTAGATTTGGCGCATTCTCTTGCCCATCAGCATCCTCTTCACCAAACACTTTGTCAACAATCCGCAAGGCTACTTTTTCTGCATTAGGCGACTCATTGAGCATCATGACGGGCAATTGTATGCCAAATCTTCGTTCAAGTCCCATTGCGAGCTCAACTGCCATTAACGAATCCATGCCCAAATCATGCAATGATCGGCGTGGATGAATCCGCTCAACACTGATGCATAAAATGGCTGACACTTCATGCACTATCATATCGGTCACTACTTTTTCAACTTCTTGTCTATCTTTACCTGCAATCAGCGCCTTGAAGTCAAAGTTGTCCTCCATATTGCTACCGCCGAGCAATGCCGCATTTAAGTGATCAAACCTTACGCCAGAAGCGGATGGCAATATTTTAGAAAGGATTTTCCAATCGAAATTAGCAATGGCATGTGAGGTATTTTGATGGCTAAGTACATCATCTAATTGCTGCAACGCATCACTCGCTAGCAGAGGCTCTTTGCCCATGCGTTGACCCAGACTATCTTTGACGGCAGTATTCCGGGTTAAATAGCCAGCATCTGTAATTGGACCCCAGCCTATACATTGCGCTGGCAAGCCTTTGCTTCTGCGTAATGCGGCCAAACCTTCTAAACCTGCATTGGCGGCAACATAGTTTGCCTGACCTGGATTGCCAATATACGTCGTAATTGAAGAATAAAGTACAAAATAATCTAACGGGATGGCTTGCGTTAAGTGATGCAAGTGCCAAGCACCAACTAATTTTGGCTGAATCACCGACGAGACACTGTTGTCATCTAACTTACTGATTAATTGATCGTCAATCACCATCGCCGCATGCAAGAGGCCTTTTAACGGTGGCATGGTTGACTGCACTTGCTTGATAACCTCTGCTAATTTTTTAGCATCTGTGATATCACAAGACAATGCAAGCACTTGTGCACCCGCTGATGTTAACTCTGCAACAGCGGCTTTAGCACCTGGCGTTTTCATGCCTCTGCGGCTTAACAAGACAAGGTGTTTAGCACCTCGCTTCAGC
>JBFJJY010000290.1:0-2639 GCA_041612055.1 Methylophilaceae bacterium
GATCGAAAAGGTCGCTTATTTATCATGGACATATTTTGGATATTATGTGCGGCCATGCTGGTTTTTGTCATGCAAGCTGGTTTCTTGTGTTTAGAAAGCGGTTTAGTCAGAAGCAAAAATAGCATTAATGTTGCCGCAAAAAATATATCTGACTTTGTAGTTTCAAGCCTCGTCTTTTGGTCAGTTGGCTTTGCGATCATGTTTGGCGACAGTCAATACGGTATATTTGGTTCATCTTACTTTTTCTTTGGTGATGGAGCCAGTCCATTGCTGATTGTTACTTTTCTATTTCAAATGATGTTCTGTGGTACAGCCGCGACTTTAGTCTCAGGTGCGGTTGCTGAACGGATGACCTACATGGGCTATCTGCTAGTCACAATCATCATCACACTCTTGATTTATCCTTTTATCGGGCACTGGGCATGGGGCGGTATTATCAACGGCGAGGCTACAGGCTGGTTAGAGTTAATTGGCTTTGTCGACTTTGCAGGGTCAACGGTTGTTCACTCTGTTGGCGGTTGGGTAGCATTGGCCGCTGTCTTAATCATTGGGCCACGCGTTGGGCGTTTTGATGGCAATAACCGCAGTATTCCTGGTAGTAATTTACCAATGGCTATTCTTGGCGGCATGCTGATTTGGTTTGGCTGGTTTGGATTTAATGGTGGTAGCACACTTGGATGGACAGACGCCGTACCAGCGATTCTACTGCACACCTGTCTAGCCGCGTTTTTAGGCGGTATCGCAGCAACGTTATTAAAGTATCTCGTTGACGGGTATGTCGATGTTGCTCATATCATGAATGGCGTGTTAGGTGGCCTAGTGGCGATTACAGCAGGCTGTCACGCCGTTTCTACAATTGATGCGGCAGTCATCGGCTTGGTTGCGGGCATTGTTGTTTATTATGGCGTTTGTTGGCTAGACAAAAAGCAAATTGATGATGCCATTGGCGTTATTCCTGTTCATTTATTTGCAGGGATTTGGGGTACGTTATCGGTTGCCATCTTTGGAGATGCTGCAATCTTGGATACAGGTTTATCAACAGTTGAGCAATTAAAATCTCAGCTTATTGGTATTGCATCCATCGGCGCCTATAGCTTTTTCATGGCCTATCTTTTTTTAAAACTAATCAACAAAATTTATCCACTGCGCATTAGTGAAAAAAATGAGATGCTAGGGCTGAATGTTGCAGAACATCGCGTCTCGACTGAAGTGTATGATTTGTTATCGGCCATGGATTACCAACAAAAGCAAGGTGACTTCTCAGTTCGTGTGCCAGTTGAGCCATTCACAGAAGTCGGTCAAATTGCCGAACAATATAACCATGTCATTGACAAAGTGAATCAAGAGATTGTGGAGCGCGATCAAGCTTTCTCGGCATTCAAGCAAAGTGAGTATCGTAAAGGCGCGATTCTTGATGCGGCAATGGACTGTATCATTAGTATCAACAAGAAAGGCGAAATACAAAATTTTAACCCCGCCGCTGAAATGTGTTTTGGAGTAGGGTTAAAACAAGTTAAAAATCGGTTATTTTTTATGCTATTCAGCGCCGAGCCTTTTAGAGAGATAGGAATGATGAGTCTTGCGCAAAATTTCACTCTAGGCGAAGGCTTGGTGTTGAAGCGACACAATAATGCGGATTTAACCCGTTATGATGGCGAGACTTTTCCAGCAGAAATCGTCATTACGCAAACCAGTGATGCCTCTGATAAGAATATTGAATTTACCTTGCATATTAGAGATATCACTCAGCAAACAAAGCTTCAAAATAGACTGAAGTTGCTCGCGTATAACGACCCGCTAACTGGTTTATACAATAGAACCTATTTCACGGAAAACATTGAGCAAAGAATAACTTTCTATCAAAGCCATGCTGGCGCCGTTGTTCTGATGTTTTTAGATTTGGATCAGTTTAAAAAAATCAATGATACGTTGGGTCATAAAGCAGGAGATGCGGTGCTTTGTGAAGTAGCAAGCCGCTTAAGAAGCGTTACGCGCGAAGAGGATCTTATCGGTCGCTGGGGTGGAGACGAGTTTGTTATCGTACTGTCAGGTAATCTAGACTCCATGCACGCAATAGAAAAAGCAGAGCAAATTCTAACGGTGATGCGTCAACCAATTGCGCTTCCTCAGAAAAGCTTAGCGGTCCTTACCAGTATTGGCATCGCGATATCAGTCAATGGTGAAATTGATTCAGATCGTTTATTACAACATGCAGATTTGGCGATGTATCAAGCGAAAGAAGCTGGCAGAAATACCTATCGTATCTTCACTAAAGAAATGGAACAGACGGCTAACCAACATTTTCACTTTGAAACCGCACTGCCTAAAGCCATGCAGGATGGTGAGCTGTTCTTAGAGTTTCAACCCAAGGTCATTTGTGCTACCAATGAGATTGTTGGTTTTGAGGCCCTGCTGCGTTGGCAACATCCAGAGTTAGGGCTGATTCCGCCTGCTAACTTTATTCCTATTATAGAAACATCCGCACTGATTATTGATGTGGGTCAATGGGTATTGACCCAAACGGTTCAGCAATTAGTTGAATGGCGCAATCAAGGCCTACCACTGATGCCAGTGGCTGTTAATATTTCTGGTCGTCATTTACACGATCCGTCTTTGATTACGCTTATTCGGCAATTAAC
>JBFJJY010000291.1:0-2629 GCA_041612055.1 Methylophilaceae bacterium
TACTGCTAGCGGTGTCTCCATCAGACCATTTTAAATTATTTTTGAAAAGCGTGCGCGTGTTTGATCCACTTGTAAATATTTATCAAAGGCCATTGCAATAGCACGAATAAAATACCACCCGACTTCGGTAACAGTAAGGCCATCATTATCGAACGTGACCATGCCTGCATTTTGTAAGGCATTTAATCTTGCTAATTCGACTGAGAAATACTGCTTAAAATCAATCATATAAGCAAGTTCAATGGCTTCATATTGCACTTGACCTTGACACATAATAGACATGATGACTGACCGTCGAATCAAATCATCACTGGATAATGCTAAGCCCCGAACAATCGGTATTCGCCCTTGATCTAAAGCATCACAATACTCTTCCATGGTTTTTGCATTTTGACTATAGGTTGCACCTACACGCCCAATTGATGAAACACCCAATGCAATCAAATCACAATCTGGTTGCGTGCTATAGCCTTGGAAATTTCGATGTAAGCGTCCTTGTCGCTTAGCCACTGCCAACTCATCTTCAGGTAGTGCAAAGTGATCCATTCCAATATAGACATAACCTGCTGCGATTAACTTAGCAATTGCTGTTGAAAGCATTGTCAGTTTATCGGTAGCGGCTGGTAATGTATCGGCTTGAATCCGTCGTTGCGGCTTAAATCGCTCTGGCAAATGGGCATAAGCATATAAAGCAATTCGGTCTGGTTTAATTGCAATCACTTGATCTAATGTCTGCGAAAAGGTTACTGCCGTTTGTTTTGGTAAACCATAGATCAAATCCAAATTAACCGATTCAAATTTTTGGCGGCGCGCCTCTTTCATTAATTCAGCCACTTGCTCAAATGGTTGAATGCGATGGACGGCTTTTTGCACGTCGAGATTAAAGTCTTGCACGCCAAAACTTAATCGGTTAAACCCTAAGGCCCGTAAATTTTTGAGTCGTGTTTTATCTACGGTTCGTGGGTCAATTTCAATGGAATACTCTCCAACTGGGGACAATTGAAATTTTTTTCTAAACTCACTCATCAACTGCGTCAACTCTGCATCGGTAAAAAATGTGGGAGAACCGCCACCTAAATGCAATTGAGAGACACTTGGTTTTTTGGCCAAATGTTCAGTATGTAAATCCATTTCTTTACTTAAATATTGCAAATAGATAGCGCTACGTTCATGATGCTTGGTGACAATTTTATTGCAGGCGCAGAAAAAGCAAAGTGACTCACAAAAGGGGATATGAACATAAAGTGATAACGGAAGTGATGCACGCCCAATCTCTCTAACCTGCAATGCTTGCTGATAATGCTTTTCCGTAAAGGCCTCAACAAAACGATCTGCGGTTGGATAAGAAGTGTAGCGTGGACCTGCGATATCGTATTGTTGTAGAAGGTCTGGCGACACTGTTGGCATATGGGCATTTTGGACTTCAATCATGTATGTCTCCTCATTTAGATGGTATTATTGAACTAAAATCAATTATTGTTTTTGATACAAATCAACAATAGTCAACACCATCGTTTTGTAGAATTGCGCTAGACTTTAATGCCCATTAAGTGCATATTGTCGTTGTAAACTTAGCAAAAATGTCATGAGATAAAAATATGAATTCGACCTCACTTAGACAAGATCTCAAAATTGCTTGCTCAAACTGCAATTTGAGAGAATTGTGCATGCCTTTAGGTTTTACCAATCAACAGATGCAGAAAATTGACGATGTCGTTAAAATACGCCGCCGCATTAAGCAGGGTGAACTACTGTTTGGTAATGGCGATACCTTCACCTCTCTGTTTGCGATTCGTACTGGTTTTTTTAAAACCAGTGTTTCTACAGAAGATGGTCGAGAGCAAGTGATTGGTTTTCAGATGGCAGGAGAAATCATCGGTCTTGATGGGATTGTCAATGATTTGCACAGCTGTAACGCCGTTGCACTTGAAGATGCCGAAGTTTGTGTTATGCCTTTTGCTAATATCGAAACGTTATCCCGCGAATTTCCTGAGTTACAACGTCATATTCATAAAATCATGAGCCGTGAAATTGTCCGCGAAAATAGTGTCATGATGTTATTAGGCAATATGCGCGCTGAAGAGCGCCTCGCTGGTTTCTTACTCAATCTCGTGCAACGATTACATGCGCGCGGATTCTCACAATCAGAAATCATCTTACGCATGACACGGGAAGAAATTGGTAGTTATCTGGGCATGAAACTCGAAACCGTTAGTCGTACATTTTCAAAATTTAGTGATGAAGGTATGATTGAAGTGAAACAACGTTATGTGCATATTATTAAACCCGATGCGTTGAAAAAAATCTTCAATCTACAAACTTGCGATTAGTCGACTCCAGCTATGGGCGCTATTTTTATCCATTCCTACTTGTTTGAATCGTGCCATTACGTTGAAAAAAGTCTTAACTGTCACCGATCATAACCGCGATATAAACGGTTACCGTTATATTTATCCCGTTGTATCTCGCCGCGCAGGCGGTGTTTCTATTGGTATCAATCTCAATGTGAACAATGCGTGCAACTGGCGTTGTATTTATTGCAATGTTCCTAACTTAACACGCGGCTCACCACCACCGATTGATTTAGTATTGTTAGAAAAAGAGCTACGTGCTTTTTTGGATGACATCA
>JBFJJY010000292.1:0-2619 GCA_041612055.1 Methylophilaceae bacterium
CACTTCTTAATGCGGCCTAGTAATGATGTTTTTGTTTCAATTGCAGCCATCGCTATTGGCGCAGGTGTTGATGCGGTAACACCTTTGACTAAAGCTTCTGCAGCCGCTGGCTTAGCTTCTTCAGATAAGCTACGCACATAATCGTTTTCTGCTGGAATTTCTACTAAGTTATAACTTGGTAAAGTGTCTTCTTTTACGTCATCTTGTTTAATTCTTACCACGCTGTAATTAGGCGTTTCCATATGAATGTTAGGAATAAGAACAACCTCAACACCCATGAGCTCTTCAATGCTATGAATCTCTGCGCGTTTTTCATTTAGTAAAAAGGTGGCAGCATCGACAGGTAACTGTACTTGAATGATGGCGCTATTGTCCTTCATGGCTTCTTCTTGAGTAATCCGTAAGATATGCAAGGCAGTTGACTCAATTCCGCGAATATGACCGGTACCGTGACAACGTGGGCAAGCGCCATGATTAGCTTCGCCCAAACTAGTGCGTAAGCGCTGACGAGATAGCTCTAGTAAACCAAAGCGTGAAATCTTACCAGTTTGCACGCGTGCACGATCTGGATGAAGCGCTTCACGTAATGCATTCTCAACTTCACGTTGATTGCGTTGGCTTTCCATATCAATAAAATCAATTACAACAAGACCGCCAAGATCGCGTAAGCGTAATTGACGCGCAACTTCTTCTGCCGCTTCAAGATTGGTATTAAATGCAGTTTGCTCAATGTCCGCACCTTTAATAGAGCGGCCTGAGTTGACATCGATTGAAACCAAAGCTTCTGTATGGTCAATGACAATCGCGCCGCCAGAAGGTAGACGCACTTCACGTGAATGAGCAGTTTCAATTTGATGCTCAATTTGGAAGCGAGAGAAGAGCGGTGTTTCATCTTCATATAACTTTACACGTGATACATTCGCAGGCATGACGTGATTCATAAACTGCACTGCTTGCTCATGCACTTCTGCTGTATCAATTAGGATTTCACCAATATCAGCGCTGAAGTAATCGCGAATAGCGCGAATCACTAAACTGCCTTCTTGATAAATTAAGAAAGCGCCTTTTTGGATAGTAGAAGCGTCTTCAATAGCTGTCCATAGTTGTAATAGATAATTTAAATCCCACTGCAACTCTTCAGCTGAGCGACCAATCCCAGCAGTACGGGCGATAATGCTCATGCCTTTTGGCATTTCAAGCGCAGCCATCGTATCACGTAACTCATTACGCTCTTCACCCTCAACGCGACGTGAAACGCCACCGCCACGAGGGTTGTTTGGCATTAAAACTAAATAACGACCAGCCAATGAAATATAAGTGGTTAAGGCAGCACCTTTAGTGCCACGTTCATCTTTATCCACCTGTACAATCAGCTCTTGACCTTCTTTAATGACATCTTGAATGCGAACTTTACCGCCTTCTGATTTATTGCTATTAAAGTAAGAGCGTGAGATTTCTTTAAAGGGTAGGAAGCCGTGACGGTCTGTGCCATAGTCGACAAAAGCCGCTTCTAGTGATGGTTCGATACGGGTGATAATCCCTTTGTAGATATTGCTTTTTCGTTGTTCTCTGCCAGCGTGCTCAATGTCTAAATCGATAAGCTTTTGACCGTCAACAATCGCAACGCGTAGTTCTTCGGACTGCGTTGCATTAAATAACATGCGTTTCATTGGATACTCCCGCGCTTAGCAGGCAGATGATTGAGTCAGGATTAAAGCTCTGAAGAGGGTGGCACACAGTGCGCGCCATTAACAAAGAGTAAGATTAAGCAGGGATTACTATTTTGATTTACTTCACATGACATAAGGTCATTATTTCTTATGTTAAATAATCGTTATGGCGCTAATATGCGCTCTAGGTTAGCCGCTATTTTATTGCGGTCAACACGGAATGATTAATTAATATGTCAGTTAAATAGATTAAAATGATGCCTGTTATCGTTATAAATTCGTTAAAATCGTGTCTTCAGTAGCTTTAGTCGCACTTTGTACTTTTTATCTACGGCGGCTAGAGCGCAATTTTATTTTATCGCTACTTAAATATGGCGAGCGGTATTAGCCAAATATTCTTTTAAACTCATTAAAATAAATGAGTATCGTTAAAATAGTTTTTGTCTAAATTTGAACGACACTAGAGTATAGGCGCAATTGAGATTTTAAGCAAAAAATATGACACAAGTAAGTGAAAATAAACAAGTAAGTGAGCTCGCTGCAGCACAAATTTTAGTGGATGAAGCGAGTGAAGGGCAGCGTGTTGATAATTTTTTAACTAAAATTCTCAAAGGCGTGCCTAAAAGTCATATCTATCGCATTTTACGTAGTGGTGAAGTGCGCGTTAATAAAGGACGTGTGGATGCGTCTCGCAAATTACAGTTGAATGATGTAGTGCGCGTACCGCCGATGCGCGTTTCAGCTAAGCAAGCATCTTCAGATCATACGCCCGTTATTTCAAAATTTGCAGATGCCATTGTTTTTGAAGATGATGCAATGTTAGTGATTAATAAGCCAGCTGGATTTGCAGTGCATGGAGGCAGTGGTGTGAGTCGCGGGGTAATTGAGCAATTACGTTTGGAGCGACCGAAAGCTAAATTTTTAGAGCTGGTGCATCGTTTGGATAGAG
>JBFJJY010000293.1:0-2607 GCA_041612055.1 Methylophilaceae bacterium
GTTGCTGGTACTTCTATTGCCGCTTCAAAAAACATTCCTTGACCATTCTCTCTAGCAAATATCCCCCGCACTGCATCTATAGGAACATATAAATTTTGGGCAACACCACCAAAGCGTGCAGAAAACACAATAGCATCATTATCAATATGCAAATCTTTAGTTGCCGAATAATTAAGATTAAGCACGATCTCACCGTTTTTGACGTAGGCTTTTGGCACTTTTGTCTGCGCATTCACTACCACTAGCAAATGTGGTGTTAATCCATTATCAACGCACCATTCATGAATGGCACGTATCATATAAGGCTTAGTTGATCCTAATGGTTCAGCCATTTCTATCGGCGCATTACTTTTTCTGATGGTGTCATTGCATCCGCGTATAAGGGACGAGAGAATAGACGCTCTGCATATTTCAACAACGGTGCTGCTTGATTGGGCATCTCAATACCATAATGCTCCAAGCGCCATAACAAAGGCGTCACTGCGACATCTAGCATGGAATACTCTTCACCAAGCAAGTAATCACGCTTGCTGAAAATAGGGACAAGTTGCGTTAAGTTGTCACGCACTGTTTTGCGTGCTTTAACAATGCGTTCTTCATCCTCAGATTCTAAATCTTTAATATGACTAAACAAATCTTGTTCAAAGTTATGCAGAAAAAGTCTTGCACGTGCACGCATGACAGGGTCAGCTGGCATCAATTGCGGGTGCGGAAAACGCTCATCAATATATTCGTTAATGATATTGGCTTCTGATAACACCAAGTCACGTTCAACTAATACTGGCACACTTCCATAGGGATTTAGCACCGCAAGATCTTCCGTCTTGTTAGCTAAATCTACATCAATCACTTCAAAATCCATGCCTTTTTCAAACAACACAATACGGCAACGGTGACTAAAAGGGTCAACCGAGCCTGAATATAATTTCATCATAATTACTTCACCCTCAAATGCGCTTATCTATTATTCAATCGTAAGCGTTCGTTATTAATCTTATTTAATGTCTTTCCAGTAAGCCGCTTTAATTTTTTTCGTTAATACAAGCAACACGCCTAGAAATAACAATACCCAAATACCTAAGCTTTTCCGCTGCTCCTTAGCGGGCTCTGCCATAAACGCCATATAGTTAGTTAAATCTGCAATAAATGCATCATACTCTGCTGGATTCAAACGGCCTGGCTTAACCAACTCTAGCTCATGTGTTTCATGATTCAGAATTTGCTCACCTTGCTGCTGATAAAACACATGCGGCATGGCCACTTTATCAAAGACGATATTATTCCATCCACTTGGCGTGGTTTCATCTTTATAAAAACCGCGCATGTACGCATACAACCAATCAACTCCACGCGCCCTCACTTCAACCGACAAATCAGGTGGCGTGACACCAAACCAGTTTTTTGCATCTTGCGGATCCATCGCAATCCGCATAGGATCACCGACCTTTTCACCAGCAAACAACAGATTCTCTTTAATCTCTTTTTCTGTTAAACCAATATCAACCAAGCGGTTATAGCGCATATAGTTTGCACTATGACAGTTTAAGCAGTTGTTAATAAAGGTACGTGCACCTCGCTGCAATGAGGCTTGATCGGAAGGATCAATTGGCGCCGACTCAGTAATAGCAGCCGTATTGGCAAAGGCAACCATTGGCAAAAGCGCAATAATGACTAGTAGCTTTTTCATGTTAATACGTCACCCTTTCTGGTACAGGTTTAGTCTTGTCTCTTGCGGTATACCACGGCATCAGCAAAAAGAATAAAAAGTAAATGATCGTAAAAATACGTGCAACAACAGTTGCGCGATCAGCGCCTCCTGCCCATGCACCGAACTGACCCCATACGTTTGAAGGCTCTGTTCCTAAATAGCCCAAGACTAAAAAGCTCACCACAAAAGCAGCCAACCAACGCTTATACAAAGTGCCGCGGTAACGAATCGATTTAACAGGACTTTTATCTAGCCATGGCAAGAAAGCAAACACCACCACTGATAAACCCATCGCAGCAACACCAGGGAACTGAGAGTTCATGACTGGCGGCACTGCACGCAGAATTGAATAGTAAGGCGTGAAATACCATACTGGCGCAATATGCTCTGGCGTTTTAAGCGGGTCAGCTGGAATAAAATTATTATGTTCCAAGAAGTAACCGCCCATTTCAGGCGCGAAGAACACAATAGCGGCAAACACCATCAGAAACACCACAACGCCGACAAGATCTTTTACCGTGTAGTAAGGGTGAAAAGGAATACCATCCAATGGAATACCAGTTTTCTTATCTTTACTCTCTTTAATTTCCACTCCATCTGGGTTATTAGAGCCGACCTCATGCAAGGCAACTAAATGCACCATAACCAAACCCAATAAAACCAATGGGAGTGCAATCACATGAAAAGCAAAGAATCGATTTAATGTTGCATCAGATGTTAAAAAGTCACCGCGCAACCACTCCATTAAGTCTGGCCCAATAAACGGAACAGTACCAAATAAGCTAGTAATTACTTGCGCTCCCCAGTATGACATTTGGCCCCAAGGTAATAAGTAGCCAAAAAAAGCTTCGCCCATTAATGTCAAAAATATACCAACACCAAATAGCCAAATTAACTCA
>JBFJJY010000294.1:0-2598 GCA_041612055.1 Methylophilaceae bacterium
CCCGCATCAGGTTCAAAGGGTGTTTCTCACTGTATTTTAATCAAACACAGACCCCTAGCAATAATTGGAATTTACGCGAAACGTCTTAAAAAAGCAATGTGGAATTGATTGCGCTATTTTTGTTCTGGAGGATTAAGATACGGTTTAGCCAGCGCAGTTTGACTTTTTAAACCTAAATTGACTAACCTTGGCGCCACACCATTCAGCCAAGCAAAAAAGCTTTGCGGCTGTCCAATAAACACTTCTTGTTTTTCTTTTTGCAAAGCCTCAACGATAATATCGGCAACCGTTTCGGGTTTATCCATTGCTTGTCCCGCTTTTTTGAGCATATCAATAGTATTTTGATTATTCATTGCTGTTTCAATGGCGCGGGGTGCAATATAAGTGACACCAATGTTGGTGTCGACTAATTCGCGACGTAAGGCTTGCGAAAAGCCATGCACGGCAAATTTACTGGCGCAGTATGTCGCGTAATGAGGGAAACCAAGTGAACCAAAAATAGACCCAACAAACAAAAAATGCCCTCGATTTTGTTGTTGGAAATGCGGTAAAACAGCATGGCTCAATTGAATGAGCGAGGTGACATTGGTTTGAATAACATCCGCAATTCTAGTTTCTGATTGTTGTTGGAGTGCAATGAAATCCAAAATGCCAGCATTGTTGATTAGGATATCAATATCACCTAATTTTAGTGCCGTTTCTGCCACTGTTTTGGCTGCGCCAATCAGGCTTAAATCTGCATTGATAATATGTGCCTTGCCACCACTTAGTTCAATATCCGATTGCAGTGCGTTGAGCTTATTGATATTACGGCCAACTAACACGACAATGGCGCCGTTCTCAGCAAGTCGTTGAGCAAGCAAGCGACCAACGCCACCTGTGGCACCTGTGAGCAAAATACGTTTATTTTTGAGTTGCATTTTTTCCGCCTAATATAATGACATTGTTCGTGTGGCAATTTCTTTGAAGATATCGCCATACAGTTTATAAAAGTGTTTAGCCGCATGAATAATGATGGCTTGGTCTTTTTTGTCGGTTATTTGGTTCATTAAACTTTCATAAAATGATACATGGCTAATATCAAGCGAACCATGAGAGAGTAGATAACTAAATGCTTTTTTTGGTAATGCTAAGCTTTCCATTATTTTTTCACCTGCTTGAGTAGCAACAGCTGTGCTGGTGCCTTCTAGCACTAATACCATGCCAAAAAAGCCCACTGGATTGACACGGTTAATCATGTCATAAGCATAAGCCACCATTAATTCTGTCGCTTGGCTTGCCGCAGTTTCTGGCGTGGCACTGGCACGAACCGCTTCTTTATCAGCACCACAAGCGGCAATATCATTTAGCACCCATTCTTGGTGCCCCATTTCTTCTTCTATATATTCACCAATGGCAGTGCGTAACCACTCGTATTCACCAGACAATTTGCCGCCACACGTCATCAATAACGGTGTGGTGTGTTTCACGTGATGATACGCTTGCGTTAAAAAGGCAATGTAAGTTGCTAGCGAGATATTGCCAGCGCCACCTTGCGTGATGAGTGGGAGACTCATCAAGGTGTTTCGTTCGGTTTCGGTCGCTGTTAATAATGTGTCATAAAATGCCATGTTAATTCCTTTTATATCAATCGATTATGAATATTCTGTTGCGTATAGTGCATTGATGGTCTGCTGATAAGATTGCCAGATCACATCACGTTTTAAACGGCCATTTGGTGTCAGTTGATTGTTCTTTACAGTAAAAGGCTCGGTTGCAAGTAACCACTTACTCACGCGCGCATAGTCGGGTAATGATTGGTTAATCGTATCAATAGCCGAATCGATTTCTTCTGCTGTTGCGCCTGCTGATGCAACAATCAGCGCGGTATTCCATGGTTTAGCTTCTCCAAATAAGCAGGCTTGTACAATAGCTGGCGTGCTAGTTAGATCACGTTCGACCCATTCAGGCGATACATTGCGACCATATGAGGTAATAAAAATATGCTTTTTGCGACCATTAATCATTAAATAGCCATCTGCATCTATATAGCCAATATCACCAGTTGCTAACCAATCATGTTGCGTGTGACTGGCTTGATTGGTGTAACCTAAACAATTGGCGCCTTTGACTAAAATCTCATTTTCATCGGAAAACTGAATAGCAAGATGTGGCAACAGTTTGCCAACGCTACCGATTTTGTGATGGGTTATGGTATTTAGCGCGACCACAGAAGCACTTTCCGATAAGCCATAACCTTCAAATACAGGTAAACCCAATTGATTTGCACGTATTAATAATGCTGGAGCAACCGAAGCACCACCAACAGCTAGAAAGCGCAAATGCGGCAATAATGGCGCACCAGCCTCACACGCAGACACCAACGCAGCGAGCAGTTCAGGAATTAAAATCGCCGTATTGGCTTTTGTATTTTCTAACGTTTGATGTAGCTGCTGAATATTGAGCGAACTGCCTGTTAAGCCGACGGCTTCACTCGACATCAGATGCGCAGTGCCACCTGCTAATAAGATGGCATATAAGCCGGCGACATTTTCTAGCAATGTTGATAATGGCAATACACATAGATGCTGATCGGCAGCCGTTAAATTGACCATTTGC
>JBFJJY010000295.1:0-2572 GCA_041612055.1 Methylophilaceae bacterium
GTAAATATGGCAACACTATTTGATTACCTGCATCATTTTCCTGACTATATTGACGCCCAGTGTCATACACCATGAGGTGTGTTGCCGTTTTTATCACCACAGATAAACCCTGCCCAACATCTAACACGGTCACCCGCATTTCACCTTGCGCTAAACTGGCTGGATGCACCAGCAACATCGGTAATATGAGTAAACCACCAAGCCATCTTTGTGGAAACCCACGCGGCAACATCAACCACAATACACCAACTATTGCTATGGCAATTGTCCATGATGGAGCTGCCGCTTGTTGCCACGTAGCCAACGGCGAATTGGCTAACCAATGAAGCGCAACCATACAAACTTCAAGCAACTGATGCGCTCCATGCAAAATAAAATCAAATGGTAATAAAGCGCCAAAAATTGCTAATGGCACCACCAATAAACTAATAATTGGGATGGCTAATGCGTTGGCAATTGGCGACACCACTGAAGCTTGCCCAAACATTAAAATCAATAAAGGCAATAAACCCAGTGTGATAGACCACTGTGTGTTAACAGCTTCCACCAACCAATGTCTTACTTTCAACCGACCAACAACGGTATAACTAATAAAAGCAACGGCGGCAAACGATAGCCAAAAGCCTGGCGCAATCACCGCCCAAGGGTCTAGTAACACAACAATCAGCAACGCAATAGTCAACACTTGCGATATGGACATCCGTTTATTCAGCAACAATGCCATTGCAAAGGTAGTCAACATGATCAACGTCCGCTGTGTCGGCACAGATAACCCAGCCAAACAAGCGTAGAGTAAAGCGACTAACACGCTACCAATAATTGCTGCCTTTTTAGTTGGTATTGTTAACACTAATCGAGGAAAGCGGCGCCAACAAAATGTAATCACACTAAACGCCAAACCCGAAAGCATCGTAATATGCAGCCCTGAAATACTCATCAAATGGTTGGTTCCTGTGCGCAAATAAACTTCCCAGTCTTGCGCCTTAATCTGGCTATGGTCTCCAATCACCAAGGCACGAATTACGCCAGCGTAAGGTTGGTTTTGTAGCGTTCGCATGATTTGATTACCTATTTTTTCACGACAATATTCAATCATATAACGCGGTTGCCAAACAAAATCCGTCACTTTTTCCATTGCATTTTGATTGCGTATATACCCCATTGCGCGAATATTCTGTGCAAGCGCCCAAGCCCCAAAATCATAACCATGCGGGTTATAAGTGGTATGAGGACGCTTTAATCTGACGGTCAATCGCCAACGCTGACCCGCTTTAAATGTAGAAGGATTAAGTAGATCAGAAGAATCGACCATACTCGGCAATCGCTGCCAAGCATGTTTTTGTCGATGCGCTTGATAATAATTAAGCGTAATGTGGCGAGGAACTTGTGCTGCTGGCGTAATCACCCGCTCTACATCAAAACGAAAGCGCTCGCCATATGTATTGACTGTTGCTAGGCTAGCCACCACACCTTCAATCTCAACATTTTTCTGCTCCCACGCTGTCGGCAATTCATCACTTAAGCGCAAGGTGGCAAAGCTAGCGGCATAAACAAAACCCAATAGACTGACTACGAACACAATCATTAGCCGCTTTATACTGCGGGCAAGTTGAGTTAGCTTAAATAACACAATGGTAATGAGGCTGATGAGAATCACCAGCCAAAGCAACGAAGATAATGCAGGCAAGCTTGATTGTTGCTGCAACATCCAAACACCAACAACAAAAGCTGAGACCATTAATATTGGCATCATTATTTTTATTCTTATTATTGTTAAAGCATCAAGCTTGAAGGTTCACGCTTGCAATCAGTTGCCGTTAGCGTGAAACTAGGTTGTCTAGTCTAAAACACCAGCTTACTTAAGGCAATAATCGGCAACAAACAAGTTTATTGTTTATACCAAGGTCTGCAGACGGCCGTCTTCCAATCGATATTGTCGCTGCATTTTACTTGCCAGCGATAAATCATGTGTAACCACAATCAAGCTGGTATTCAATACTGCGTTAATTTCGATCAATAAATCAAACACTTGATTGGCTGTCACTCGATCCAAATTGCCCGTTGGTTCATCCGCCAAAATACAAGCTGGCTCAGTAACTAATGCACGTGCCAATGCTGCGCGTTGACGTTCTCCACCAGAAAGCTCGCCCGGCATATGCTCTATACGATGCGCTAAACCTACTTTTTCTAGCATTTGTTTGGCACTTGCTAAGGCTTGCTCACGAGGCATGCGTCCAATCAGCAAAGGTAATGCGACATTCTCGATAGCGGTAAACTCAGGCAGCAAATGATGAAACTGATACACAAATCCTAAAGAGTCATTGCGAATTTGACCTTTTTTGGTTTCAGACAATTGATTTAAATTGTTGCCGAGTAACGCCACTTCGCCTTCACTTGGAGAATCCAAACCGCCCAACAAATGCAACAATGTGCTTTTACCAGAACCTGAAGCACCAACAATGGCAATTTGTTCACCTTTTTTAAGGGTCAAATCAATGCCATTTAATACAGCGACATCTAGACCTGTATAGGTTTTTTTTAAGCCACGGCAGCGAACAATACTATTCATAAC
>JBFJJY010000296.1:0-2561 GCA_041612055.1 Methylophilaceae bacterium
CAATATCCTGCTGGTAGCCGCGACCCTAAAGAGTCTAGTGTCATTTTCGAATCTGAAGACCAGTTTTGGCGCTATAGTATTGAGTTAGGTGGCGACCAGCACTAGCTTGCTCGCTGTAATTAAGTAACAACTTCATAGCAAAAAATTGTAACCAATCAGCATTTTATTGTTATGATTGTTACTCATGAAAAGCGGAGTTAAACTCCGCTTTTTAACTAATCAGCGTATAAATGACGCAACAAGATGAATAAACAAACTAAGCAAATAATTAGGCAAAACAATGAGCATTAAATCAGATAAGTGGATACGCAAAATGGCGGAGCAACATGGCATGATAGAGCCGTTTGAGCCGAATCAAGTTAAACTCAGCCCAACTGGCGAGCGCATGGTGTCTTATGGCACATCAAGCTATGGCTATGATATTCGCTGCTCTAGAGAGTTTAAGTTATTTACCAATATTAATAGCACGATTGTTGACCCAAAAAACTTTGACCCCAATTCATTTGTTGAAGTGGAAGAAGATTTTTGTATTATCCCGCCAAATTCATTTGCATTAGCGCGAACAGTAGAATACTTCCGTATCCCACGTAATGTATTAACTGTTTGTTTAGGCAAATCGACTTATGCGCGTTGCGGCATTATTGTTAATGTCACGCCTTTTGAACCAGAGTGGGAAGGTTATGTCACGCTAGAGTTCAGTAACACAACACCTTTACCCGCTAAAATTTATGCGAACGAAGGTTGTGCGCAGGTGTTATTCTTTGAAGCAGACGATGATGATGTTTGCGAAACAAGCTACAAAGACCGCGGTGGTAAGTACCAAGGTCAAGTTGGCGTCACATTACCAAAAACCTAAGGAAGCTGTAGGCACAAAAAAATGAAATTTAGATTTCCAGTTGTCATTATTGATGAAGATTTTCGTACAGATAACTCTTCTGGCTTAGGTATTCGTGTTTTAGCGAAAGCCATTGAAGAGGAAGGCTTTGAGGTATTGGGCGTTACGAGTTATGGTGATTTAGCTTCGTTTGCTCAACAACAAAGTCGCGCGTCGGCCTTTATTTTATCCATTGACGATGAAGAAATTGTAGAGGAAAAGCCAGAAGCGATTGAAAGTTTACGTGCTTTTGTAAAAGAAATTCGCTACCGTAATGATGATATTCCGATCTTCTTGCATGGCGAAACGCGCACCAGCCGTCATATTCCTAATGAAGTGTTACGCGAACTACATGGCTTTGTGCACATGTATGAAGATACGCCAGAATTTATTGCACGTTTGATTATTCGTGAGGCAAAAACCTACCTAGAAGGCTTGCCACCACCGTTCTTTAAAGCGCTCACCCACTATGCAGCAGATGGTTCTTATTCATGGCACTGCCCAGGTCACTCTGGTGGTGTTGCCTTTTTGAAATCGCCTGTTGGCCAAATGTTTCATCAGTTTTTTGGTGAAAATATGCTGCGTGCTGACGTTTGTAATGCGGTTGATGAACTTGGTCAATTATTAGACCATACCGGTCCAATTGCCGCGTCAGAGCAAAATGCCGCTCGGATTTATAATTGTGATCATCTATATTTTGTCACCAATGGTACGTCGACCTCCAATAAAATTGTTTGGA
Organism: Methylophilaceae bacterium; assembly: GCA_041612055.1. Classification (GTDB taxonomy): domain Bacteria; phylum Pseudomonadota; class Gammaproteobacteria; order Burkholderiales; family Methylophilaceae. The sequence goes on from JBFJJY010000296.1 coordinate 1,614, forward strand.
ACTCAACCGTCGCGCCTGGTGATATTGTGGTGGTCGACCGTAACTGTCATAAATCCATCCTGCACGCCATTATCATGACAGGTGCAATTCCTGTCTTTTTGATGCCGACACGTAATCATTTCGGCATTATTGGCCCGATTCCAAAAAGCGAGTTTTCTTGGGAAAATATTCAAAAGAAAATTGCGCAAAATCCGTTTATTACCGACAAAAATGCGAAGCCGCGTGTACTGACCATTACGCAATCGACTTATGACGGTGTGTTATACAACGTCGAAGAAATTAAAGAGATGCTCGATGGAAAAATCGATACGCTGCATTTTGATGAAGCATGGCTACCACACGCTACTTTCCATGATTTTTATGGTGACTATCATGCCATTGGTGAGGATAGACCGCGTTGTAAAGAATCTATGGTGTTCTCGACTCAGTCGACGCATAAATTATTAGCTGGGTTAAGCCAAGCGTCACAGATTCTGGTTGAAGATGCAACCAACAATAAACTCGACCGTGATGTCTTTAACGAAGCTTATTTAATGCATACGTCAACCAGCCCGCAATACTCGATTGTGGCTAGTTGCGATGTCGCTGCAGCGATGATGGAAGCGCCAGGCGGAAAAGTATTAGTTGAAGAATCTATTATGGAAGCACTCGATTTCCGCCGTGCCATGCGCAAAGTGGATGAAGAATGGGGTGCAGACTGGTGGTTTAAAGTATGGGGTCCCGATGATTTATCAGAAGAAGGGATCGAAGAGCGTGATGCTTGGATGCTAAAAGCCAATGAGGACTGGCATGACTTTGGCAACCTTGCTGAAGGTTTTAATATGCTAGACCCCATCAAAGCGACCATCATTACCCCAGGCTTAGACATACAAGGGACGTTTTCTGATAAATTTGGTATTCCAGCGGCGATTGTTACTAAATATTTAGCCGAACATGGCGTGATTGTCG
>JBFJJY010000297.1:0-2550 GCA_041612055.1 Methylophilaceae bacterium
AACTCTTCCCATTCACTGTCATTTGTCCCTGTTCTTTTGCTCGGCGCTACAGACCTAGAGGCTGGTTGTGCCTTCGCAGAAAAAGATGACTTTTTAACTGTTGCTGTTTGTTGTCCATTGTCGATACTAAATACGCTCATGGTATTCATCAACTCATCCGCTTGCTCCATCATTGATTCTGCAGCTGCTGCGGCTTCTTCAACTAAAGCAGTATTTTGCTGTGTTGATTCATCCATTTTGATAATCGCCTCATTAATTTGTGAAATACCAACACTTTGTTCACTGGAAGCTGCGGCAATCTCACCGATAATATCGGACACATGTTTGACTGAGTTCACAATTTCTTGCATGGTGGCACCAGCAGTTTCTACTTGCTTAGTCCCTTCAGTGGTTTTACTGACAGAATCACCAATCAACTCTTTAATCTCTTTCGCTGCACCAGCAGAGCGTTGTGCTAAGTTGCGCACTTCCCCCGCCACAACAGCAAAACCACGACCCTGCTCGCCAGCTCTAGCTGCTTCGACCGCTGCATTTAATGCAAGAATATTGGTTTGGAAAGCAATCCCGTCAATGACAGAAATGATGTCTTCAATCTTACGTGCACTTTCGTTAATGGCGCTCATGGTATGCACAACATCTGATACCATGCGACCACCTTTTTGTGCCACTTCAGAAGCGCTAATTGCTAACTGATTCGCTTGCGTTGCATTATCTGCATTTTGTTTCACCGTTGTTGAAAGCTCATCCATGCTTGCTGTTGTTTTTTCAAGGTTGGCCGCTTGATCTTCAGTACGGCGACTGAGATCAGAGTTACCTTGTGCAATCTCTTTCGCTGCTGTATTAATGGTTTCTGCCGCAATTTTTGCTGTACTGATTGGGTCGACAATCATATCGAGCGTTTCATTCATACCCTCTACAATTTTGCGATAATCACCCAAATGACGACTTGCATCAGCACGTACCGATACACGACCATCTCTTGCCGCTTCTGCTAGCATTTGAGCATCTTCATTCAGTGCTTTTAAGTTACTGCGCACTTGTTCAACAATCTCATTAATGGCTGCTTTTTGGCCTGGGAACTGTTCTAACGTTGCATTAAAGTCACCCTCACCAAATGCCTTCACACAAGCCATTGCTTTCTGGTTAAGCTCAATATGTCCACCAACAATTTTATTGACGCTTTCTGCCAATACCGCAAATTGTCCTTTAAACATATCAGCTCTTAAGGTCATGTCAATATTGCCTTTTTCATGCTCATCATTCACCCAGTTTACTGAGTCAACAATGCCTTTTAAGTTACCGCGCATTCTATCGACACTCTTATTCATCACTTCTTTTTTACCTGATAATGGGGTGAATTCAACCGATAAATTGCCACGACTGAGCTCATCCATGACTGCAACAAATGATGCTGTTTCTTCTATTTGTGTTTTTACAAGATGGTTGATATTTGCCACGACATCTTTGAAGCCGCCAGCGAATTGTTCAACATCAATCATGACATCAATTTCCCCTTTAGCATGGGCTTGTGTCATGTTATTCACTTCAGCACTGATATTATTCAGGTTCTTGTGTAGCTGTTCAAAATGCTCACTCATCGTGCTTAAGCCATCTGGCAACCGATCGAGGGCCGTATCAAATTGGCCTTTTGACAACGCTTCTACTGAATGATCAATTTTTGCAATAGTCTGTGCATGTCTCTGCACAATCTCATTCACAAATTGCACTAACGCTCTGTCCTCATCTGGCAAGGCATGAGCATCAATTGTTGCCGACAATTCACCATTGGCAAGTTGCTTTTGTAAATCCGCCAACGCACCTTCAAACGCACTAGCATTGGATGCAGGCTTGAACGTTGCTAATACGGCATCCACCTCTCCGCCTAACTTAGCACGAATACCTGATAACACTAGCCAACTCACACTGGCTGCATAAACGGAAAATAAGGCAAACACTAACCACTGGTTTACAATCCACGTCTGATTCATTACGAAGGCAAAACCTGCGCTTAGACTCAGTATTAAAAACGCCACTTGTTGACTAAACCGCAAATTTCCCAGTTTTTGTGCCATTGCTGAGGCAATCCCTCTTGAGTTGGTATTACTCATCATTATCCCTTTCAAGAACATTTATTGATATATCGGCTATATTCTTCATTTCATGAACTATTTCATTAACCGAAAAGAAGGTATAAACCGTCATTATTCGTCTAATTAAAATAAATCGTTATTAAAACTCTTCCCAATCATCTTCTGCGCCAACCTGTTTCACTGCTTTGACTGCTGGCATCGTGCGCGAGCTCGCTTTCACAACTGGTTTAGCTGGCTTATTACGCAACGGGCTATTGGCCGCTCGTCTTTCTTTATTAACAGATTCGTTGCCTAACTTAAACACACTCACCACATCTGATAACTGCACGGCTTGCTCAACCAATGACTCTGCAGCGGCAGCCGCTTCTTCAACCAAAGCAGCATTTTGCTGAGTGGCTTCATCCATGCTCGTCACGGCCTGATTCACTTGGTTGATACCCGTTGTTTGTTCTTGTGATGC
>JBFJJY010000298.1:0-2534 GCA_041612055.1 Methylophilaceae bacterium
TGCGAAAAATGTGGCGTTGAAGTAACGTTAAGTAAGGTGCGTCGTGAGCGTATGGGTCATATCGATCTAGCTTCACCAGTCGCGCACATTTGGTTCTTAAAATCATTACCAAGCCGTTTAGGCATGGTGTTAGATATTGCATTACGCGATATTGAGCGCGTGCTTTACTTTGAAGCATTTATCGTTGTTGATCCTGGTATGACCCCGTTAGTACGCGGTCAATTGCTAACAGAAGACGACTATCTTTCTAAAGTTGAAGAGTATGGTGATGAATTCAACGCGGTGATGGGTGCTGAAGCGGTACGCGAGTTGTTGCGCACACTTGATATCAACCAAGAAATTGAAATCTTACGCAAAGATTTGTCAGAAACTGGCTCAGAAGCAAAAATCAAGAAAATTGCTAAACGTCTTAAAGTATTAGAAGCCTTCCAAAAATCTGGTATTAAACCAGAATGGATGATTCTAGAAATCTTGCCAGTGTTACCACCAGAACTGCGTCCATTAGTGCCGTTGGATGGTGGCCGTTTTGCTACGTCAGATTTGAACGATTTATATCGCCGCGTGATTAACCGTAACAACCGTTTAAGAAGATTGTTAGAGTTGCGTGCGCCAGAAATTATCTGCCGCAACGAGAAGCGTATGTTGCAAGAAGCGGTTGACTCATTACTAGATAATGGTCGTCGCGGTAAAGTCATGACGGGTGCGAACAAGCGTCCGTTAAAATCATTGGCTGACATGATTAAAGGTAAAGGCGGTCGTTTCCGTCAAAACTTGCTTGGTAAGCGTGTTGATTATTCTGGCCGTTCAGTGATTGTGGTTGGACCGCAATTGAAATTACATCAGTGTGGTTTACCTAAGAAAATGGCACTTGAGTTATTCAAGCCATTTATCTTCCATAAACTAGAAGTATTAGGATTGGCGACAACGATTAAAGCTGCTAAGAAGAAAGTGGAAGAAGAAGGACCAGAAGTTTGGGATATCTTGGATGACGTGATTCGTGAGCATCCAGTAATGCTAAACCGTGCGCCTACGTTGCACCGTTTGGGTATTCAAGCATTTGAGCCAGTATTGATTGAAGGTAAAGCGATTCAACTTCATCCATTGGTTTGTTCTGCGTTCAACGCCGACTTCGATGGTGACCAAATGGCGGTGCACGTTCCATTAAGCTTAGAAGCACAAATGGAAGCGCGTACATTAATGTTGGCATCAAACAACGTATTGTCACCTGCTAACGGTGAGCCAATTATTGTGCCTTCACAAGATATTGTTTTAGGTCTTTACTATATGACGCGTGAAAAAGTGAATGCGCGTGGTGAAGGCATGATTTTCAGCGATGTCAAAGAAGTGCAGCGCGTTTATGATCAAGGCATGATTGATTTGCATGCTAAAGTGACTGTGCGGATTAAAGAATATGAGTTGGATGTAGAAGGTAACAAGACAGAGAAGATTAATCGTTATGAGACTACAGTTGGTCGCGCGATTTTATCTGAAATTCTACCGCCTGGTTTGTCTTTCAATAACTTATCCAAAGCATTGAAGAAAAAAGAAATTTCACGCTTAATTAACGCATCGTTCCGTCAAGTGGGTATTCGTGAAACTGTGATTTTTGCGGATAAATTGATGTACACCGGTTATACCTATGCAACAAAAGCGGGTATTTCTATTTCTGTAAATGACATGTTAGTGCCATCAGAAAAAGAAGATTTAATTAACGCCGCTGATGCTGAAGTGCGCGAAATTCACGATCAATATGTGTCTGGTTTGGTCACTCAAGGTGAGCGCTACAATAAAGTGGTTGATATTTGGGGCCGTACGGGTGACAAAGTCGCTGATGCGATGATGAAGCAATTGCGTGAAGAGAAAGTACTCGACGCAAACGGTAAACAAGTCAAAGATGAACACGGTAAACCGATGTCGCAAGAGTCATTCAATGCGATTTATATGATGGCTGACTCAGGTGCGCGTGGTTCAGCGGCTCAAGTGAGACAGCTTTCTGGTATGCGTGGCTTGATGGCAAAACCAGATGGATCGATTATTGAAACACCCATTAAAGCGAACTTCCGTGAAGGCTTAAACGTGTTGCAATACTTTATTTCAACCCATGGTGCGCGTAAAGGTCTTGCTGATACGGCGCTAAAAACAGCAAACTCTGGTTACTTGACTCGTCGTTTGGTTGATGTGACACAAGATTTGGTTGTGACCGAATTAGATTGCGGTACTGAATCAGGTTTGGTCACAAAAGCATTGGTCAAAGGTGGTGAAATTGTAGAGCCTTTACACGATCGTATTTTAGGTCGTACAGCGGCTCTTGATGTTACTCATCCAGAAACGCAAGAAGTAATTTACCCAGCAGGTACATTGCTAGGCGAAGACGAAGTGGAAAAAATTGATGCATTAGGTATTGATGAAGTTAAAGTGCGTACTGCGCTAACTTGCGATACACGCTACGGTATCTGTGCTACTTGTTATGGTCGTGACTTGGGTCGCGGTAAGTTAATCAGTATGGGTGAGGCTGTTGGTGTGATTGCGGCGCA
>JBFJJY010000299.1:0-2497 GCA_041612055.1 Methylophilaceae bacterium
ATGAATCATGTATCAATAGTTCACGTTGGCTTAATAGTTATTAAATTGCAAAATCTATAACTATCGCTTATTCTTTCTAAAAATCAGCCAAAAACAATCAAGGAAGCGCATTTATATTAGACTTCCTAAATAATAAAAAGAATAAAGGAGTTTGTTACGTGTCTTGGCAATTGTCACCTATTGATGCACAACCCAGCGTTCACCATCGGCATGTTAGTCGCCTTTCAAATGTTCACCAGCAGGCTCTCTGAACCTGTATTGCGGCTAGTTGGATTATGGCAAGAGTTTCAACAAGCGGATATTGCTGTTAAAAGGCTTGGCGATGTCATGAATGCGCCAGCCGAACCGATGACGCTTATCCCCACCAGAGCTAACATCAACCAAGCGACAAACATTACTGTCGATAGCCTAGGCTTTAAATACGCAGATGAGTTGCCATGGCTTTATCAAAACCTCAGTTTTAATATCCAAGCAGGGCATTGCGTCTTGGTGATGGGCCCTAGTGGCTGTGGCAAAAGTACCTTAGCCAAACTGCTGCTTGGTTTCTATCGCCCACAAGAAGGCACGATTAAACTCAACGGACAAGACATTAGCTACTTAGCTGCTAATGAACTTAGAAACCACTTTGGTGTAGTACCTCAAGAGACTACTTTATTCTCAGGCACCATTTACGATAACCTCATCTTAGCCAACCCCCACGCTAGCTTTGAGCAAATCATCCAAGCCTGTCAATTAGCAGAAATTCACGAAACTATTGAAAAATTACCAAAAGGTTACCAAACAACAGTCGGTGAACATGGCACAGGCTTAAGTGGTGGACAAAAACAACGCATTGCCATTGCCAGAGCGCTACTCAAGCAACCTAAAGTACTCATCTTTGATGAAGCCGTATCTAACCTAGACCAACAAACGGCAGAGCACTTTGCGCAGAGGGTCAACAAGCTCAAAGGTAAGGTCACTATTCTGTTTATTACACATCAACTACCTAAAGGCTTGCAGGTTGATGAGGCTGTGGTATTGGGTAAAACCGAAACGATTCAAGCAAAAAATCAAAACTCAACTGAAGTTAATAGAACGGAGTAATCATGGGTGGATTAGCGGTGTTATTTTTAATAGGTCTATATTTTATTTTAGCGGTTATTGCCATTGTCAAAGTCAAACCTGTTTGGACAAAAGGCGTTGTGTTATTGGTAGCTTTGCTTATTCCCACGGCAGATGCTGTGTATGGGCGCTACAAGCTCAAGCAGATGTGTGCAGACGAGGCTGGGCTTAAAGTGTACCGAGTGGCGGAGCGTGTGGAAGGATTTATGGGGTATGCCGATGAAGAAATGATAACAAAGCACGGGTATCAGTTTGTTGAAGAAAAAAACTCACCCAATTATTACAGACTTTCTAAACAAAATGGCCAAATTATTAGAGAAGCTAATATAGCACCTAAGAGTAAATTTAAAGTCAAGCTGACTACCATAATGAATGAAGAAGACATTTATTGGCGACAGTTTTATGTTATTGAGTCCGTTCCAAATGAGGAAATTCTAGCTACGGAGACTCAGATAGGTTTTAGAGGTGGTTGGGTAGAGTGACTAATAGCAATGTTTAGTGACTCGGGTGGTGGCTCGGTAGCAATTTGCATTAAAACTGGACTAGACCCTAAGAAGTTAATTTTAACAGTACTCAAGCCTTAAAACGGAGGATAAACATGGCACTTACAGTCAAACAATTACTTAACTATTCATGGATGTCTCAGGCGTCTTATCTAGATTTTACTGGAGTTTCGAATGGCGCAACAGGAGCAACTTTAGAAGGTAAATTAGCCCGCGTAGGGCGTACCCGCTTGCGGTACGCCGCATGAAAAACATAACCAACACATAAAACTATATGGATTACCGTCGCGCATGGCACAAAGGAGGCATGTATTTTTTTACGGTCAATTGTTTGCAACGCAAAAATAATGATTGTTTGGTTTGTAATATAGATTTATTACGAGAGGTTGTTGTAAAGGTTAAAAACACTCATCCATTTATCATACATGGTTGGGTGGTGTTACCCGAACATATGCATTGTGTGATGGAATTGCCTGAAGGGGATGACGATTTTGCCAAGCGGTGGATGCTGATTAAGATGCTTTTTTCACGCGGTATATCAAAAAATGAAGGTTGCATGAAAGTACGCATTAAACGAAGAGAACGCGGCATATGGCAAAGGCGTTATTGGGAGCATTTGATAAAAGATGAAAAAGATTATCAAGCACATATGGATTATGTCCTCATCAATCCTCTTAAACACGGATTGGTAAAACAAGTAAAAGATTGGCCGTATTCCACCTTTCATAAATTAGTTGAGCGAGGTGTTTATGCGCAAGATTGGGGTGGTGGTATGGAAGGAAGTTTGAGTTATGAAGATTGAAACGAAAACATACGGCGGACTGTAAACGAGTCCGCCCTACGTGGGCTCACAAATCCAAATAACAAATTGTATTATTGATAAAACTGCCATG
>JBFJJY010000300.1:0-2481 GCA_041612055.1 Methylophilaceae bacterium
GAAATAAAGTCACGAATGCGATGGCCCAGTTCCAATCGAATTAAACCAGCAGCAGCTAAGATAATGGCGGCGTATTGGCCTTCGTCTAATTTGCGTAAACGGGTTTGCACGTTACCACGCAGCGATTCGATTTTAAGGTGCGGAAAACGCGCTTGAATTTGGCTCTGGCGACGTAAACTAGACGTGCCTACAATGCTGCCAGCAGGCAAGTCAGCGAGTGACGCATAGTCATTAGAAACAAAAGCATCATGTGGGTTTTCTCGCTCGCCCGTAGCCACCAGCGCAAAACCTGCTGGCATATGCATAGGCACATCTTTCATGCTGTGTACGGCTAAATCAGCGCTACCGTCTAGCAAGGCATTTTCTAGTTCTTTAATAAACAGACCTTTACCACCAATTGTAGCAAGCGGCTTATCTAAAATTTGATCACCCATGGTGGTCATGCCTAAAATTTGCACATCACAGTTGGGATATAAAGATTGCAACCTGGCTTGTATGTGTTTCGCTTGCCACATAGCAAGCGCACTTTCGCGTGAGGCAATGACTAATTTTGATGGATTGGTTAATTGAGTATTGTTCATAGGCAGAATTTTAGCATAGGCTTAAGCGTATAAAGTGCTATAAGAAATAGTGATTTTTAGGGTAAGCTTACGCATTACTGAGTGAATTAGTCGCAAATAAGGTGATGCTCAGGGTTAAATTTGGGAGATTTTTATGCAATATCAATTAGATGTTTTTCTTAGTTCATTGAATCAGTTTTGGGTGCAGTTGGTTAACTTTGTCCCAAAATTACTGGCCGTTGTTGTGATTTTGTTTTTTGGCTGGATCATGGCTAAATTGGTTAGAACAGCAGTTAAACGTATTTTGGTCCTTATCCAATTTGATAATTTTGCCGAGAAATCTGGTTTAGAAGCGTTTATGAGCAGCGGTAATGTCAATGTGACATTAAGCGGCGTTATTAGCCAAGTGATTTATTGGCTAGTGATTATTATGTTTGTGATTACCGGCGCCAATATGCTGGGATTAACAGAAGTTGCGCAACTATTACATGATTTAGCGTCTTATTTGCCGCGTATTATTTTAGCGATTCTAGTGATGATATTCGGTACATTATTAGCACGTTTTATTAATCGTTTAGTTTTTGCTTGGTTACACAGCATCAAGTTTGAACGGGCTTTAGTCGTCAGCACAACAGCAGAATATGGTATTCAAATTTTGGCGCTATTTATTGCTTTAGAGCAATTAGGTATTGGCGTGCAATTGATTAACTCATTATTTGTGATTGTGTTTGGCGCGATTTTCTTGGCGCTAGCCTTAGCATTTGGCTTGGGCGGCAGAGAGTGGGCAGCTAAAATAATAGAAGACTTAAGCAATAAAAACAAAAAATAAGCCGTGATTTTGGCAGCAGCGTTTAAGTTTTACGGATTAAGTGCTGTTGTCGCCGGCTGATAATAATGGTTTCTGGTACGCTTTTTAAAATCGCGTGCCATTGTGGGTTATTGTTGTCATCGGCGCGCTTTTCGTAACCGCTGATGGCGCGGATGGCGACCAAGCAATTGCGATGCAAACGAATAAAAGCATCGCCAAACTCTGCTTCTAAATGGGTTAACGACTCTTCTAATAAATACTCTTTTTGTGCTGTGCGCACCGTGACATATTTAAGCTCGGCACGGCAGTAAACAATTTCTTCAATCGGGATCAGGACGACACTTCCTCTTTCATGGATACTTAAATGGCTACGGGTTTTTTGTAGTGGTTTTAATGCCTCCATCGAAGGTGCCGCAATCGCTTTTACCTTTTCAATTGCTGCCGCCAAGCGTTCTAAGCGAATTGGTTTTAATAAATAATCAATCGCGTTTAAATCGAATGCTTTAATCGCATAAGTATCGTAAGCGGTAGTAAAAATAATGCGTGGTTTAGGCGTTAACTTCTGTGCATGCGCTGCTGCTTCTAAACCATCCATTAGCGGCATTCTAATATCAAGCAGCAGCAAATCAGGTTTTTGCTGAATCGCCAACTCCATCGCCTCTTTACCATTTTTTGCCTCAGCCACCACATTGGTACCCTCAATATCTGAGAGCAAATCTTTTAGACGGTTACGTGCTGGCGTCTCATCGTCAGCAATTAAAATGGTTAAGGGTGATGACATTATAGTTTCTCGTAAGGCATGCGAATAGTGACCGTATATTGACCATTTGTGGTTTGATGGCGAATAGAGGCCTCTAAATCAAAGTGCAACGCCAAACGTTCTTTAATGTTTTTCAGTGCCATTTTATTGCCCATGTGGTGATTGCTATTAGCATGATAGGGGTTGCTGATTTTAATCAGCAGCTCATTCAATTTGTGGGTGATGGTGACCACAATAAGGCCACCTTCCGTAATTGGCTCTATGCCGTGATAAACCGCATTTTCGACCAATGGTTGTAGCAGCAGTGGTGGGACTAGCGCGTTACTCGGTAGATTATCTATTCGCCAATCAAC
>JBFJJY010000301.1:0-2474 GCA_041612055.1 Methylophilaceae bacterium
GCTGATCATGGATATCAAGCAACATTATCCAAATCATGAAATTACGTTGCTAACAGCACCAGCTTATTGCCAATTAATGCAGCGTTGTCCTGCTATTAGTGCGCTTATTGCTGATAATAGAGCGCCTATTTGGCGCGTTGATCAGCAAATTAAACTCAAAAATAAATTACAAACACAGCAGTTTGATGTGGTGATTGATTTGCAAAATTCTGACCGCTCAAGAATGTATCAACAATTTTGGTTTAACCAAACCCAATGGATAGGCCGTAGCGCTGAAGCCGATGAGCCAGCATCAGGCCTTGCTGGTTTGATTGCGTTATTAAATGGCGCAGGGATTGCGACACTGCATGCGTATCAACCAGATTTGTCATGGTTGGTAGATGACATGAGCAAGCAATTGAATCAGCGTGGTCTTGTGGCTGGCGAGTATATTGTGCTAATTCCAGGATCATCTGCGCAGCATTTGGAAAAGCGTTGGCCTTATTATGCAGGATTGGCAAACAAGTTAATTGAAAGAGGACACCAAGTAGTCGTAGTGCTGGGGCCAGATGAGGCTGCACTCAGTAAACAGATGCTAGGACATGTGCTGCAAGGGCTCAATTGGTTTGAGTTGGCAGGCGTATTAAATACGGCGCAATGTGTCATTGGTAATGACACGGGCCCAAGTCATATTGCGTCTTATTTGAATAAAGCTGGCTTGGCTATTTTTGGGCCAACAACATCGGCGGCTAGAGCAGAAATTGGCCGTCGCCAGTTCGAAGTCATAGAAGTTGATGCGTTGGCATTACTAACGGTAGAGCAAGTGCTTCAACGGTTTGATGCATTAATGGCTAAATGATTGATAGTGCAGCTTCTTTAATTTGGCATCAATCATTAACGTCAATCAAAAAGCGAGCACTGATGTACTCACTTTTTTGAGCTCGTGTTTTTATCCTTGCCTGATGGGCTAGGCCTAGTTCAATTGCTTATGCCAATTGTAATGCTGTCAAAATAACAAAGGTAATGGCAGAAAGAATCCCCGCAGCTGGTAAAGTAATAATCCAAGCTAAGCCGATAGGTTTCATTAATTCCCAATTTGCCGCTTTGTTGACTAAACCAACACCTAAGACCGCACCAATTAAGATATGGGTGCTAGAAACAGGTAAGCCAAGGACAGAAGCGAGCATCACAACTGCAGCGGCTGCCAACTCGGCAGAGAAGCCAGAAGCAGGATGCATTTTGGTTAAATTATGGCCAACCGTTTGTATCACCTCTTTACCAATAAACCAAAGGCCAACAATTAATGCTATACCAAATGTCAGCATGGCTATCGTTGGGACAGCAGCGCTAGAACCAATTTCACCTGTACGTAGAATATCCATAATGGCTGCAAAAGGGCCAATCGCGTTGGCAATATCATTTGCGCCATGACTAAAAGCAAACCCTGAAGCCGTGAACACTTGCATCCAGCTGAATAACAAGAAAGTGGATTTATCTAGTGACTTACCTTTGAGTGTTTTGGTAAAAATGGCCGTCACAAGCCAAATGGTTGCGCCTATCATGCCGATAATCAGGTAGTTATCTAACTGGCTTAAACCTAAATTCATATTCTTTAAACCTTTGAAGACCAACATGCCTGAAATCAGCATGCCGCCTAACGCAGCAAAAATAGGAACATAGGTTTCTAACGCTTTAGTTGCATTCAGTTGATTTCGTTTACTCTCAATTTCATGTAGTTCTTTATAGTAATCTGATTCTAAATCTGCACTATCAAAGTCACTGTCTTTTACTGTGTGCGCATCTCTTGCCATGGCGGTTGCATAAGAAATCTTTTGAATTTCTGCCATACGCTCAAATGCTTTTTTATGCTGTTCTTTATGCGCTTTTTTGTCTTGTTTAAGTTTTAATAGCTCTTGTTCAGCTTGCTCATTAAAGTTGAGGATATATTTTTTAATTTGAGAATATAAAAAATAAGCAGCCGCACCGCCCAATACAGGTGACAGTATCCAAGAGAATGCAATCGTGCCAATCTTGTCCCATTTAACTAAAGCAAGTGCCGTATCAGCACCGCTTAACATAAAACCTAATGTGATTGAACTCCCCACAATCCCACCAATGATGGAGTGAGTTGTTGATATTGGCCAACCTTTTTTGGTCGCAATCAACAACCATATCGCAGCCGCTAACAGTGCGGACATCATGATGTAAACAAATTGTATGGGTTCAATTTGTAGTTGTGATAAATCGACAATGCCACCACGTATGGTTTTGGTGACTTCGCCACCAGCAATAACAGCACCACTCACTTCAAAAATGGCCGCTACAATCAGCGCTTGTCTAATGGTTAATGTGCCAGCACCAACGCTGGTACCAAATGAGTTGGCTACATCGTTACCACCAATATTGAACGCCATAAAGACACCAAACAAGGTGGCTAAGATAAACAGAATGACGTGATTATGATTGGTGTAGTCAATCCCCCAAAAAGAAAAATA
>JBFJJY010000302.1:0-2473 GCA_041612055.1 Methylophilaceae bacterium
AGGCTAGACGAAAGGCTGGATTTAGTGAATTGGAATTAGCTTACTTGAATGGGGAAACCGCTTAAACAATTGTATATCTGTGATGACTACCAAAATCACACAGCCTAGCTACTCATTACGTAAAACAGATTAAGCCGTAAGCAAATAAATCGCGCCGTCTAAACCAACATAGTTCAATGCATAAGTAGCCTGTTCCTGCACCACGGGCTTAGCATGATAGGCCACCCCAACCTCCGCCACAGCCATCATTTTTAAATCATTAGCGCCATCACCAATCGCAATTGTCTGGTTTTTTTTCAATCCTAATTGATCTCGTAATTTCACCAACTCATCCGCTTTACGCTGGGCATCGACAATATCACCAACCACTTTGCCTGTTAGCTTGCCATCAACAATTTCCAACACATTAGACACGGCATAATCTAAACCCAATAATTCTTTCACATGATTGGCAAAGAAAGTAAAGCCCCCCGAAACCACCATGGTTTTAATATGATTCGCCTTACAGGCTTTAATCCAATCTAACACGCCAGGGTTGAGTGTTAGGCGTTCATCAATGACACGTTGCAATGCACGTTCATCCAAGCCTTTTAGTAAAGCAACGCGTTTTTTTAAACTCTCCGCAAAATCCAACTCTCCACGCATTGCGGCTTCGGTAATTTCTGCAATTTGCGGCTTAATGCCCATCATGTCAGCAATTTCATCAATACATTCAATGGCAATCAAAGTCGAATCCATATCCATGACACATAAACCAAACTGATTGAGTAACTGTCGGTTTGGGACTAAAGCACAATCAATTTTTTGCTCTGCACAAAACGATTTAACCGTATCGATGTCAGAAGTATGGATTGGTAAATAATAGGCAAATTCACCTATTTGCACAAACTGTGTATTACCACCAATTAAACGATGAATGTGAGTAAGATGGGCGACGCTCAGCGCGCGGCCTTGTACAACGAGACGCATAGAGTAAGTATTCTATAAACAATAAACACAAATTATAACAGTTCGCACACCACATCCTGTAGCGAGATGAACTAAGCGATTTTTCACGCTTTATTTGTTTGGTCGATTATCTGAATGAATGCTATTATTTCCTTCAATTTTACATAGGGCTTCCAATATGAAATATACGCCGTCAAATATGACTTGGTTAAACCTGCCGAATATGCCAGCACCTATAAAGGCACTTTTCGCTGGCTACTTGCTTGTCATTGGCATTGGTCTTTGCATGGCTGGCTTGCAAATCATGCTGACGCATGGCATGGCAGACGGCAAACTTGGTTTATCAATTAATGACATTGTTTATAGCTATTATGGTGATCGTTCTGGTAGCACATTAGCAAGTAAATTAAATGGCTCTATGCAAGACAAAGCGCCGATAGAGGTGCGCCAAGATATTATTAAATGGGCAGAACAAGGCGCGCCAGAAGCGCAATGGGAAACGCATTACAAAGCAGTATTTGCGCAACATTGCACAATGTGCCACAGCCAAATTCCAGGCATTCCGAACTTCACTAACTATGAAGAAGTACAAAATGTTGCTGCCACCGACCAAGGAGCCAGCATTAGCGGACTCACACGAGTGTCACATATTCATTTATTCGGCATCAGTTTTATTTTCTTTTTTATGGCTTTTATTTTTAGTTTTGCTGTCAATATTCCTAAACGCAGAAAAATGATTGTGATTGCGATTCCTTTTGCTTTTCTTATTATTGACGTTCTGTCTTGGTGGCTTACCAAACTCAGCCCCCATTTTGCTTGGTTCACGATTATTGGCGGCATTGGCTATAGCTTGGCTTCAGCCTATATGTGGTTTACCAGCATGTTTCAGATGTTTTTATACAAAAGCGGCGATCAACTATATGGCAATGCGTGGGAACAAGATTTGTAAATTGCCTCTATCAATCTAAAAAAACAAAATAGCCACAGTCTAAAAGCTGTGGCTTTTTGTTTAAGTGCTTTTTACTAGCCTCAAACGCACTTTTGCGAGAAAATACAGGCTAGTATAAACAATCAAAAAATAACCTTCATCATGAATTTACACGAATATCAATCTAAGCAGTTGCTACAACAATATGGTATCGCAACGCCAATCGGCGAAACGGTGCAATCAGAAGAAGCGGCAGCGGCAGCGACTAAACAAATTGCAGGTAATGCTTGGGTGGTCAAAGCACAAGTACATGCAGGCGGGCGCGGCAAAGCGGGTGGCGTTAAACTGGTCACATCAGCTTCAGAAGCGCAAGCAACTGCCGGTAGCTTACTGGGTAAAAACTTAGTGACTTATCAAAATGCACCAGATGGACAACCGGTGCATCGTGTTTTAGTGGAGCAAACACTGCCTATTGCACGTGAATTGTATTTATCCATGCTGGTAGACCGTACTTTAGACCGAGTTGTGATAGTTGCTTCATCCGCAGGTGGAATGGATATTGAAGAAATTGCAGAAAAACAACCGGAAAAAATACTA
>JBFJJY010000303.1:0-2464 GCA_041612055.1 Methylophilaceae bacterium
GATTCGATTGTGGCGTACGTTCTTCTGGATATTGAATGGTGATTTTTCGTGCAAAAAAGTATCGACCAGTAACGGCCATGCCTTTTAGCAATTCAATCAGCATTAAACTGCCCAATGTATTTTTAATCTGTTTAAACATACGTATTAGTCAAACGTCCTAATCCAAATAGCTCTGAATAAAATTATTAGTGAAATAAGTAATCAAATTTTGTTTGCATCATTGCACCCACAAACACAATCCAAACAATGGTAATGGGAATAAATACTTTCCAACCCAATCGCATAATTTGGTCATAACGGTATCTTGGAAAAGTTGCCCTAAACCACAAGAAGAAAAACACCAAAAACGCCATTTTCGCAAATAGCCACAAGATGCTGTCTGGTAAGAATGGGAATGGTGACAACCAACCACCCATAAACATCAAAGCTGCCAATGTACAAACCAGCCAGATATTGGCATATTCCGCCAAGAAGAAGATTGCAAAGGCCATGCCTGAGTATTCTACGTGGAAACCAGCCACAATTTCAGACTCACCCTCGGCCACATCAAATGGGGCACGATTGGTTTCGGCGACCGCACTAATAAAGTAAACGATAAATAACGGGAATAATGGAATAAAGTACCAGTGCCAAAAACCACCTTCTTGTCCCAATACGATATTGCCTAAGTTCAAGCTGTTGGCACACATGAGCACACCAACTAATGAGAAGCCCATCGCAATCTCATAGGAAACAATCTGCGCAGCTGAGCGCAAACTACCTAAAAATGCATATTTAGAGTTGGATGCCCAACCCGCAATAATCACGCCGTAAACAGCAATTGAAGTCATTGCCAATACATAAAGAAGCCCTGCATCAATATTAGCCAGCACTTTAGTCCCATCAAACGGAATGACTGCCCATGCCGCAAATGCAGGCGCAATGGTCAAAACAGGGCCTAATAAAAACAACCCTTTACTCGATGCTGTTGGAAGGATAATTTCTTTAAACAATAGCTTCAGACCGTCAGCAACAGGTTGCAACAAGCCCCAAATACCAACACGATTAGGCCCAATACGCACTTGCATATAGCCAATGACTTTACGCTCCGCATACGTTAAATAGGCGACTGCAATCATTAATGGACCAACGATGGCAACAATTTTAGCTAATGTCCAAGCAACTAGCTCAACACTAGGCCAATAACTACCAAATAATTGAGCGAACCATTCCATTAGCTTTGTGCTTCCATTTCTTTTGCTTTAATCGCATCTGCTTGTTCTTGAGAGATTTTTTCAATTGAGATATCACCCATTAAATCACCCAAACCCAGCGTGTCCTCATGCGCTGCTGCCAAACGGACACAGCCCATTGCCACGTGGGTATCCGCTCTGACTGGCAAAATCGCACTACCTTTGTCTTGCTTAACCAGTACCAAATCACCCTCGCTCAACTCGTGCAAACGCATTTCATCAGGATGAATACGAACCAAACGTTTAATATTATATTTTGTTTTTCTTAGCGGCTCTGAGCGACGCACAATAGGGTCGGCCTCATATTGCGGCACTTCACCAACACGTTGCAAGCCAGGCGACTTGATTTTCGTCTCAATTTCAACCAGCTCTTTCATGTTGTTGTTCAAGTGACGCCAAGCATAATCAGATGGTTTTTCCCCATTGAATATTTTATCTTTTACCTCTTCACTACTGTCGAAATCAAAGCCTTGCAGACCAAGCGTATTAGCTAACACACGCAACACTTTCCAAGCTGGACGACACTCACCTAGCGGTTTAACAACGGCTTTAAAGCTTTGAATACGCCCTTCCATACTCATGAAAGTACCAGAAGTTTCAGTAAATGGCGCAATCGGCAATAACACGCTAGCATTATCTAACGCTTTCGATTTGTAAGCCGTTAAAGCAATTACACATTCAGCTTTTTCCATTGCGGCACTCGCCAGTGCAGCATGTTGGCAATCCAGCTCTGGCTCAATATTGAGTAACAAATAAGCTTTTCTTGGCACTTCTAACATCGCTCTCGCATGCATTCCTGTCGCCGATGGCATGACGCCAACTAAGTGCATACCCGTACTGTTGGCTGCTGCAGGTAAAATACCCCCTTTTGCACCAGACACGCCGCCGATCGCCTCTGCCAAACTATACATTTCAGTAAATCTTGGCGCGCTTAATGCCATATTCCCTAAGAAAATACCAACACGAGGCGCAATTAAGTTCACATTTCTGCCTAAACCAGCCAAACTTTCAGCCATTGCCTCGGTATTAGGACGCACATGAATTTTCTCTAACAAAGCACTCAGTGTAGGCGGCAAGCATAAAGACAATTTTTGCAATTTAGACATCGCTTTTAATATCTGCGCCAACACGTTCACAATATCATTTGGTGTCACAATAATTTTGTGAGCAATATCCATTAAAGGATTGTTATCTAAAGGGCTAATAATTGACAATTCAGCCCCATTATCAAC
>JBFJJY010000304.1:0-2400 GCA_041612055.1 Methylophilaceae bacterium
GAAACCGTTTTAGTGACAAATACGAACGAAACGGATGCTGAGCCTTTAGTTCAAAAAGCCACTCCAGTGTTGCCTAAACAGGAAAAAGTAGTAGTCGAGCAAGCTGCATTAGAAACTAAAAACCAAGTAAAAAAAGCGCCGCGATTACAAATATTGAACGGAAAAGATACTGGTGCCATATTGATGCTTGATAAAGCGATCGTTAAGATTGGCCGACCAAATGAGCAACTGGCTTTGGTCACAAAACGTGCGCAGGGTTACTTTTTATCGCATGTTGTCGGTGATGAATATCCTTTGCTGAATGGTAAGCCAATTGATATGCATGCAACACAATTAAACAATCATGATGAAATTGAATTGCTTGGTGTAAAAATGGAATTTTGTCTTGATTAAACGCTAGATAGTAAAGACCTAAAGCTGATAGGGGTGGAATCCTGCTTTGTCCACCCTTAAATAACTACCCTGTTCATACCAGTCACCCAATACCCAGCGTGCGCAAACATGCCCATTAATTGGATGTTGATGTTGCTTTGGGCGATGTGTATGCCCATGAATAAGCGTTGGATAATGATGGCTAGCAAGCAGTTGTGTGACAGCAGTTGGGTTGGCATCCATAATCTGCATTGATTTGATGGATTTTTCTTGATCACTTTTTTGACGCACGGACTCAATAAACGCAATACGGTCAGATAACGATTGATTGAGAAACTTTTGTTTCCAAGCATCACTGCGCACTTCTGCCCTAAAGCGTTGATAATCAATATCGTCAGTACATAAGATATCGCCATGGCTCAGTAATGTTGCATGACCATAAAGAGAAACAAGAGTTGGATCTGGTAATATCTTAGCGTTGGTTGCGTGCGCGAAACCATCATCTAGTAGGAAGTCTCTGTTTCCGTGCATGACGAATAAAGAAACACCTTGCGAACTAAGCTGGTGAAGGGCATTAATCGTCTTGGCATGTACACCGTGACTGATGGCATCATCACCTGCCCAATATTCAAATAGATCGCCCAAAATATAAAGCGCATCTGCATGGGCCGCAGTATGCGCTAGAAACGAAATAAAAGCGTCTATGATGTTTGGACGAGATTCACATAGATGTAAATCAGAGATGAATAAACTATGATTCATGTGAATCGGTAGCTTATGTTAACAAACGAAGGCTTTTTCAATAATAACTGCTTCAACTGGCACATCTTGATGACCAAGTGAGGAGCCTGTTTTGACTGCTTTAATTTGATCTACGACCTCCATTCCTTCGACGACCTTGCCAAAGACACAGTAGCCCCAGCCGCTGGGTGTTGGCGAACTATGATTCAAGAAGTCATTGTCGTTTACATTGATAAAAAACTGACTGCTTGCAGAGTGCGGGGCAGAAGTACGTGCCATGGCAATGGTATATTTATCATTGCTTAGCCCGTTATCTGCTTCATTTTTAATTTCTGCTTCAGTTGGCTTTTGCTTCATCTTGGTGTCCATGCCGCCACCTTGTATCATAAAGTCATCAATGACGCGATGGAAAATCAAACCATCATAAAAACCATTTTCTACATACTGTAAAAAGTTAGCAACAGTAAGAGGTGCTTTTTCGGCGTTAAGTTCAAGCGTAATATCGCCAAAATTTGTTGTGAGTTTTACCACGAGATTCCCTTAATAATTTGATGCAGTGAATTATTTTGCAGCTACTTTTTCAAGTAGTTTGACGCTTTTAATCGTAATTGCTTTGGTTGGCACATCATCAAACCTGCTAACGCTGGCAGTCGGCACGGTAGCAATCTTATTAACGACATTCATTCCACTCACCACTTTGCCAAAAACGCAATAACCTATTTCGGAAGGGTGGCTACCAGTGTAATTTAAGAAGTCATTGTCTTTCAGATTGATGAAGAACTGAGCTGTTGCTGAGTTTGGTGCTTGCGTACGCGCCATTGCAATGGTGCCAGTGTCATTTTTTAAACCATTCGCAGCTTCATTGACTATTGGTTCACGGGTTGGTTTTTCAAATAAATCACGTTCAAACCCGCCACCTTGAATCATAAATCCATTGATGACACGATGAAAAATTGTCTTTACATAAAAGTCACTTTTGACATATTGCAAGAAATTAGCAACGGTGACGGGAGCTTTTTCAGGATATAACTCGACAATAAAATCACCTTCGCTGGTTTTAAATTCTACCTGCGTAGCAGCATAACTGTTGATCGTTGTCGCAAGTAATAATGCAAGAAGCCAATATTTTGTAATGTGAGTCATCATTATGTTTATGCCGCGCCTTCGTAAATGATTTTCCATTGGTTATTTTCATTTTTCCAATATTGACGTTTACGCATTTTGTTTTTCAATGTAGGGCTTTCATAGTATTGTTCAAAGTTCACAACGACAATTTGATCTGAATTA
>JBFJJY010000305.1:0-2389 GCA_041612055.1 Methylophilaceae bacterium
AGCCGCCATTGTTAATCGCTGTTGATCATGAAGGTGGCCGAGTGCAGCGGTTTAGAGAGGGCTTTACCAAGATTCCGCCGATGCGTGAGTTTGGCAAAATTTGGGATAAAGACCGTAAAAAAGCCATGGCATTAGCAGTGGAAGCTGGTTGGATTTTGGCGGCTGAATTACGTGCACATGGCGTAGATTTTAGTTTTACGCCAATTTTGGATGTGGATTACGGCGATAGCTTGGTGATTGGTGATCGTGCTTTTCATTTAGATACACGCGCCATTAATGAGTTAGCCTTTAGTTTGATGCAAGGTTTGAAAAAAGGCGGCATGGCGGCGGTTGGTAAACACTTTCCAGGACATGGTTTTGTGGTTGCAGATTCGCATGTCAGCATTCCGATTGATGAGCGCGAGTTTGACCAAATTGCGCAAAACGATATGCAGCCATTTAGACAAATGATTGATGAAGGCTTGCCTGCCATTATGCCAGCACATGTGATTTACCCAAAAGTGGATGATAAGCCAGCAGGTTTTTCTGCCAAATGGTTGCAAAAAGTCTTACGTGAGCGGTTGGGCTTTAATGGGGTGATTTTTAGTGATGATTTGAGTATGGAAGGCGCAAGCGTTGGCGGCGATGTGACTACGCGTAGTTTAGCTGCGCTACATGCGGGTTGCGATATGATTTTATTATGTAATCGCCCAGATTTGGCCGATGAATTATTAGAAAATTTAGTTTGGAAAATGTCCGCGCAAAGCATCGTACGATTAACGCGTATGCACGGTGGACATCATCCTAAGAGTTTGACGCAGTTGCGAGAGAGTGGCGTATTTGTCGATGCAGTCAAACGTGTTGCAACGGTAGGAAAGTCGGAAGGTGATTTATTCGCCTAGATTGATTTAATGTAATCTTCACAATTTGTTACTTGAAACTTTTAGTAATAGTCGCTATCTTAGACAGTAGTACCATTTGGTAATTTTAATATAAGGATTTGATTTAATGGCTGACAATATTGAAGTATTAGGTCGCGAGACCAGTGTTTCTAGCTCAACGAACAAAGTATTGCGTAATACCTATGCATTACTTGGTATGACCATGATTCCAACAGTGATTGGTGCGATGGTTGGTATGAGCATTAATTTTTCATTTTTATTTGCCGCGAGTCCAATCATTGCTTTTATCGGCATCATGGTTGCAGTTTATGGCATGAGCTGGTTAGTGGCTAAAAACGCAAACAACGCAGCAGGTGTTTGGTTGTTGTTTGGTTTTACTTTTATTATGGGTGTGTTGCTTGGCCCAATCTTGCAAGTGGCATTAGGTTTAAGTAATGGCGCTCAACTTATCGGCTTAGCGGCTGGTGGTACGGCGGCTTCTTTCTTAACATTAGCCGCTGTTGCAAATAATACTAAGCGTGATTTTAGTTTCTTGGGTAAATTTTTAACCATCGGATTTGTGTTAGTGGTTTTAGCGATTTTGGCTAACTTCTTCTTCAAAATTCCAGCGCTTTCATTAATGATTTCAGCAGTGGTTGTATTGTTGATGGCAGGTTTCATCTTGTATGAAATCAACCAAATTGTGCGTGGTGGTCAGACTAACTATGTGTTGGCGACACTGAGCATTTACATCAGCTTACATAATATGTTTACGCATTTATTACACTTACTCATGGCATTAATGGGTAACAGAGATTAACTCTTTTTGCTAAATGAAAAACCCGCTTCGGCGGGTTTTTTGTTGTTTGTTACGATGTGGCTTTTTTGTTTCTGCGTTCTTTAAAAAAGGTGGTTAGTAAGTTAGCACATTCATCAGCTAATATACCGCTAGTCACTTGCGTATGATGGTTAAGTTTACTTTCTGCCATTAAATCAATCACACTGCCACAAGCGCCCGTTTTGGGATCTTTTGCACCATAAACCAAGTGCGCAATTCGCGCATGCTGAATCGCGCCAGCGCACATTGCGCATGGTTCTAATGTGACATACAAGGTACAGTCAGTCAGACGATAGTTACCGATATGCTTTGCGGCATCGCGTAAGGCGCGAATTTCAGCATGGGCAGAAGGATCGTGTTGTTTGATGGGTGCGTTATAGCCAACTCCAATAATATGACCATCTTTTACAACAACCGCACCAACAGGCACTTCGCCATCAGTAGCGGCCTCTTGTGCTAAGGCAATCGCTGTTTGCATAAATTGTTGATGACTATACTGCATGGCATTGGTGGCTGAGGGTGAAAAATAGCATTGTGGCACTACCTGAGTAATTGTTCTAGTGTCAGTTGAGCCAGTTGTTTTAATAACCATTGTTGTGCCTTGCCAATTTCGGCATCATTGCGCCAAGCTAAGAAAGTAGGCCCAATCGGCTTTGATCCGACTACCGCTTTAACGACGAGCTTATTTTGA
>JBFJJY010000306.1:0-2382 GCA_041612055.1 Methylophilaceae bacterium
ACAAAGCATTGGAAAATACAGCAGTATTCGTTAGCGCCTACCTTGTTTTGATGGGGCTAACCTACTTTTTATCAAGCACAGGCTCGACGGTACTGACCATTCAAGGTCAAGGTAACATTGCAGGCTTATCTGTTTCTTTTTTACCTCTTGTTATTCATATCAGCGCAATAATAGTGCTTTTATGGATTAGCTTAGCGCGCGGCGTGGCCATTGGTAAAGAATGGATTGTTTTACTCCCAATGGTGGCATTTGCTTTCGACTTTATCCCCAAACTGAGCGACATTCCAATGGTGCCTTTTATCTATCATTTACTCGCCATTGTAATAGGCGCCGCATGTCCAATTATTTCTACATTCAATAATTCGGTCCAACATCAATCAATGCGACATTTTCCTGGTCTCAAATTCTTTAGTGGTCTGATGAAATAGAAATGGAGCCGATAGCACGCTGCATGCTAGTCGACTCCACTCCATTCGCCCCAGGCTCAACCCAAGCCTGTAGTTGGTCACTCCGTCCGCTTACTGGTTGGCATACTTATTTTTTAACCTTAGGTAATCTTCTTGGTAGCTTTTGGCTAAAGAAACTTTTTGACTCTCAGTCAAAATCTTGCCTGATAATTGGAAAAACTTTGTTTCTTCTTCTTTTAAATGATGAAGCACTTGGTCACATAACCTTTTTGCTCTCGTCATCCAGCCTGCCACTGTCGGATCATCGGTAGTAAGTTCTTCCAACATTTCCTCCATTTCATGATGTTCGGCCAATGCATGTCTTGAACTGGTCAGCCCTGAATCATCCATCATCATGACGCAATATAAAAACCGTTCTTCTGCTGCGGCATGCGCTTCCAATTCCACTCTCAGCGATTTAAATACTTTTATTCTCTCGTTGATATTCGGTTCAGTATTAAGCAATTGTGTACAAATGGCTCGTTGTTCTTCGTGACTTTCTCTTAATGCATCATAAATATTCATTCATACCTTTCTATTTTCAATGTAAATTCAATATATGAATAAATTTTATCAAGCTTAATTAATCAGATTTATCAGGCTAGCGCTGATTACTACGTCAGATATCACTGACATTAAACAATTGATTTCGATTAATGAACGCAACGAGCAAAGGCAACGGAATACAATAAAGCCAGCTAAAACACGCAGCATACCAACGTGTGTTTTGCCCGCTTGTCATGATAAACTGGCGCTCACTTTTCAACGATAGAACAAACAACAAACCATGGTTCAATATAACCCAAAAGATTGGCTGACTTTTATCTTCCGTTTCCACGAGTCAGATACTTTTCGGCAACTGATTCCCATGATGATTCTGATTGGATTTTATTCAGGTGGCATTGCGTATTTAGAACTAGAGTATTGGCAACTTTCTCAGCAAAGCCATGTAAAAAACATTCCTTTGTTGCATACCACTGTCGGTTTTGTATTGTCCTTATTATTAGCTTACAGAACCAACACCGCATACGAACGTTGGTGGGAAGGCAGAAAGCTATGGGGCGCTTTGGTTAACAACAGTCGTAATCTGGCACTTAAACTATCTGCTTATTGTGCAGACGAAAGCGACCGCCATTTTTTCAAACAAATCATTCCGACCTACGCCGCGGTATTGGCAGAACACTTATCCAATAAAGAAGTCAGCCAAATGCTGTTTGAAGGCTTAGATTTAAGCATCGACCATCAAAAACACAATCCAAACCAAGTGGCGAAGCTTCTGTTTAAAAGCGCAAATGCGCTGTATACATCTGGCAAAATAACCGGCGATCAATTTTATATTATCAATGCAGAGTTGCAGTCATTTACCGATATTTGCGGCGCTTGCGAACGCATCAAAAACACCCCAATTCCTTATTCTTACAGTGCATTTATTAAGAAATTTATCTTTTTCTATGTCATGACACTGCCATTTGGTTTTGTGTTTAGTTTGGGCTATTTGGTGATTCCAGTGGTGGTGTTTATTTTTTACGTACTAGCCAGCTTAGAACTGATTGCAGAAGAGATAGAAGACCCATTTGGCGATGATGAAAACGATTTACCAACGAAAAAAATGGCTTCAAACATCAAAAAGCATGTAGAAGAACTGCTTTAATACGTCTATGAATTGATACTGAATTTTATAAATCAGAATACACTTTAAGTTTCTTTAGTGTAAATATCTAGTGAATTGAATTTAGGTATCCAACAAGTTACTTTAGTACCCACATTCAGTTTAGAATCAACCTCAATCTTACCATTATGTATATCAATAATTTCTTTTACAATGCGCATTCCCAGCCCTGTGCCTGGCACTTCACTTGTGTTTGCTGATCTATAAAATGGCTCGAACATCCTACTCGCATCTTCTTGAGACATCCCCATTCCATAATCAACAACG
>JBFJJY010000307.1:0-2367 GCA_041612055.1 Methylophilaceae bacterium
GGCGACCAAGTGAAAGATGCTAATTTAATTGGTCAGTTTGGGGTTGGTTTTTATTCTGCTTTTATTATTGCAGACAAGGTCACCTTGGTAACACGTCGTGCTGGTAGTAAAGAAGCGGTGAAATGGGAATCGGCTGGAGAAGGTGATTTCACATTAGATACCGTAGAAAAAGCAGGTCGCGGTACCGATGTGATTTTGCATTTGCGCAAAGAGGAAGATGAGTTTCTCAATGATTGGAAACTAAAATCGATCGTTCGTAAATATTCAGACCATATTACCTTGCCGATTCTGATGAAGAAAACAGAATGGAAGGACGGTGAGGATGGCGCAGGTGGTGAAATGGTCACCACAGATGAAGACGAAACCGTTAACCAAGCTTCTGCATTGTGGGCACGTGCTAAAAAAGATATTAAAGAAGAAGAGTATCAAGAGTTCTATAAGCATCTTGCGCATGATATGGAAAATCCGTTGGCCTATACGCATAATCGTGTAGAAGGCAATCAAGAATATATCTCGCTATTGTATGTGCCGTCTAAAGCACCATTTGATTTGTATGATAGAGACCGTAGCAACGGTATCAAGCTTTACGTGAAACGTGTCTTTATTATGGAAGATGCAGAAAAACTGATGCCGCAATACTTGCGTTTTGTGCGCGGTGTGATTGATAGTGCAGACTTGCCATTGAACGTGTCTCGCGAGATTTTGCAAGATAGCCGTGATGTAGACGCGATTAAAAAAGGTTCAGTGAACAAAGTTTTAGGTTTGCTAGAAGATTTAGCGAAAAATAAACCAGAAGACTATGCGAAATTTTGGGCAGAGTTTGGCCGCGTATTGAAAGAGGGTCCAGGCGAAGATTTTGCTAATAAAGATAAAATTGCAGGCTTGTTACGATTTGCTTCAACGCATAATGATAATGAAACGCAAGATGTCAGTCTTGCCGACTATGTAGCTCGCATGAAAGAAGGTCAAGAAGCGATTTATTACATCACAGCAGACAGTTTTGCTGCTGCGCAGCATTCCCCACATCTAGAAATCTTCCGTAAAAAAGGCATCGAAGTGTTGCTGATGTCTGACAAGGTGGATGAGTGGATGTTAGGTGGCTTAACTGAGTTTGAGGGCAAAAAACTACAATCCATTGCCAAAGGTGATTTGGATTTAGGTAAGCTGGAAGACGAATCTGAAAAAGAAGCGCAAAAGAAAGTCGAAGAAGAAGCAAAAGATTTGATTGAGCGTATTCAAAAAACCTTAGGAGAATCAGTAAAAGAGGTGCGTGTAACGCATCGTCTAACTGATTCGCCAGCGTGTTTAGTCGCAGGAGAGCATGATTTATCGGGCAACTTAGCGCGTATGCTAAAAGCGGCAGGTCAAAAAGCACCTGAAACTAAACCAGTATTGGAAGTCAACCCAGCACATCGTTTAGTTGAAAAACTAAAAGTTGAAAAAGATGAGGTGAAGTTTAATGACTATGCCAGAGTGTTATTTGACCAAGCATTACTAGCAGAAGGTGGTCAGCTAGACGACCCTGCCAGCTTTGTGCGCAGAGTCAACGCATTATTGGTATAATCAATTGCAATAAAAAAAGCCCTTGTTTTAAAATACAAGGGCTTTTTTCATCATTTCATCACATCACAGATGTAGCTTGTTTTATGTTCGACTAGATAAGAAAACAAGTTACAAATAGTTGGCGTGATACTTGCTAAATTAAAAACATCGTTACTCATTACTCAATTGCTGAATAGGAATCCCATGCCAAAATTAACGCCCATTAAACAAGCATTACGTAATCATCTTGTTTTTTCATGCTTTAAAACAAACGAGACAGCAACGCTAAGAGACTGGTATTACACTGCTGGACACACAGTACGAGACCATGTGGTTGAGCGTTGGGTACGGACAGCTTCGGCTTACAATGATGAAGATCCAAAGCGCATTTACTATCTCTCATTAGAGTTTCTAATTGGGCGCATGATGAGCAATGCTGCACTGAATTTGGGCATTAATGATGAATTGAATAAAAGCTTGAAAACATTGGGACAGAATCTAGAAGAGGCTGTTGAAATGGAGCACGATGCAGCGCTAGGCAATGGCGGCTTAGGGCGATTAGCAGCTTGCTTCTTAGATTCGATGGCAACCATGGATATTCCTGCAACAGGGTATGGTATTCGTTATGAGTATGGCATGTTTAAGCAAACCTTAGAACATGGACAACAAGTCGAAAATCCAGACAACTGGTTGCGTTACCATAATATATGGGAGTTCCAACGTCCTGAATCAGCTTATACCATTAAGTTTTATGGCAAGGTGGTACATACGCATACAGAAGAGCATACGCAAAGCCATTGGGTTGATGAGCAGCATGTAGTTGCA
>JBFJJY010000308.1:0-2357 GCA_041612055.1 Methylophilaceae bacterium
CCAGTGCCAAGTATCGCGACAAATATCTGCTAGATTTTTTGTGGTTTGCCAACCAAGCACTTGTTTAGCCAATGATGCATCAGCAAAGTAAATCGCAATGTCGCCAGCCCGTCTATTCACTATTTTGTAAGGTATTTTTTTTCCTGTTGCTGTTTCAAAGGTATTCACCAGCTCCAACACACTATAACCCCGCCCAGCACCTAGATTAATGGTCAATAAACCACAACCCTTGGTCAATGCATTTAAAGCCGCCAAATGACCTAAGGCTAAGTCAACCACATGGATATAGTCACGTACGCCTGTGCCATCGATTGTTGGGTAATCATTACCAAAAACATTAAGATAATCAAGCTTACCAACTGCCACCTGCGAAATATAAGGCATTAAATTATTCGGCACACCATTCGGATCTTCGCCAATCTCGCCACTGGCATGTGCGCCGACGGGATTAAAATAGCGTAACAAAGCAATATTCCAACTCGAATCAGCAGCACTCAAGTCCTCTAATACCTGCTCAACCATACGCTTGTTATGACCATATGGATTGAATGGGCTTAATGGTGCGGTTTCTGGAATCGGTTTATCATCTGAAAAGCCGTAAACCGTTGCCGATGAACTGAAAACAATGTTTTTAACTGCGTGTGCTGCCATCACTTCCAGCAACGTAATACTGCCTGTTACATTATTATCATAATAATGAAGCGGATTACTAACGGAATCACCAACCGCTTTTAATCCAGCAAAATGGATAACGACATCGATGTGATGGGCCGAAAATAACGCATTGAGGCAATCGCTATCGCGTACATCACCTTCTATCAACGTGATTTTTTTGCTCGATATCTTTTCAACACGTTGAATAGCGATACGTTTGCTATTACAAAAATTGTCTAACACGACCACTTCAAAACCCGCATTTAACAATTCTACGCAGGTATGTGATCCGATATAGCCTGCGCCACCTGTTACTAATACTTTTATCATCTACTTAAGCCTGTTTTAATGCATAAATAGCAGGCAGATTGCGCCACCAGCCATGTATATCCATACCGCATCCAAAAATATATCGATCCGGCACGGTAATACCTACATAGTCTGCCATGATAGGCTTTTGTTTATTCAAATCTTTTTCAACTAATACGGCTACTTTTACTTGTTTAGCCCCTAGCAAATAACATGCATCAACAATGGCTTTTAAGGTATGCCCTTCATCTAAAATATCATCCAAGACCAGCACATTTTCACCTTTTATTGAGGATTTTGGTTTTACAAGCCATTGCACGGCTTTGCCCTCAATACCATTTTGATAGCGCGTTGCATGCACATAATCAAGTATTAATGGAAAGGTTAAACGCGGCGTTAATTGCCCCGTAAAAAAAATAGCGCCATTCATGACACTGAGTAATGTAGGACAATCTTTCTGATAATCAGCATTGATTGCTGCTGCAACGGTCGATATCGCTTCAGAAACAGTTTGTTCGCTATACAGCAACTCTGCATCTTGTTGATACTGATGCGGATCAACTACGCTCATGGATTAACTGGCTCATGGATTAACTGGCTCAAAACGATAAGTTTTTGAGATACTGAGCAAAATCGGCTTTCAACTCAGGGTGTTTAAGCGCCAACTCAACGTTTGCTTGCATAAAGCCAAGCTTGCTACCGCAATCAAAACGCTTACCTGCAAAACGATAGGCATACACATCTTCTAACTTCATTAAGTCTGAAATGCCATCGGTTAACTGAATTTCACCACCTTTACCAGGTTTTACTTTTTCTAAACAATCAAAGATTTTAGGGGTAAAAATATAGCGGCCAACCACACCTAAATTAGATGGCGCGTCTTGTGGCTGTGGCTTTTCAACAATGCTATTCACTTTTAAAAGGCCTGCTTCAATCGGCTCTGCATCAACAATACCATAGCTGGCTGTTGCACTAGGATCTACGTCTTCAACACCTAATACAGAACCACCTCTTGCCGCATAAACATCTGCCATTTGCTTCGTCACTGACACATCGGCATCAATTAAATCATCTGCTAGAATCACAGAAAATGGCGCATCACCAACAACTGGTTTTGCACATAACACAGCGTGCCCCAACCCTAATGCTTTTGGTTGACGGATAAAAATACAAGAAACATGCGATGGCAAAATGTCATGCAACATTGCCAACATTTTCTTTTTTCCGCTCGCTTCAAGTTGCGCTTCTAGCTCACCTGCCACGTCAAAATGATCTTCAATTGAACGTTTGTTTTTACCAGTAATAAAAATTAACTCTGTCGCGCCAGCAGCAATCGCTTCTTCTGCCGCATATTGAATCAACGGTTTGTCCACAATCGGTAGCATCTCTTTCGG
>JBFJJY010000309.1:0-2322 GCA_041612055.1 Methylophilaceae bacterium
TACTTTTTTGAATCTCCACATCATCTTTAGTTGTACTATCGCTAATATGGTTATGCTCCAAGCGCTTGTAATGATTATAAACCGCTACCGATAGATTTCTTTTTGCTTGCTGTTGACCAATCACATACTGGTCTAAGATTTTAGAAATTTCTTTAGGACTCGGTAATGACTTCTCTGTAGTTTTAATATCACTAAGATTCGTCACTTCCTCTTTAATGATGTCATTACATAAATCGACGCACTCATCGCAAATGAATACGGAAGGTCCGGCAATTAATTTTTTTACTTCATGCTGACTTTTTCCACAAAATGAGCAGTAAAGTAGCTTTTCATCTTCAGACTTAGTTGCCATTCAATATTCCTGTTAACTAATTAATATTATGCTACTGCTGAGCGATCTGTAATCACTTTATCAATAAGACCATACTTAACAGACTCTTCAGCGCTCATAAAGTTGTCACGTTCTGTATCAATATCAATGTCTTTTGCTGATTTGCCAGTATGGCTAGCTAAAATATTATTGAGCCTGTCACGTAAATACATGATTTCTTTGGCTTGAATTTGAATGTCAGAAGACTGACCTTGGAAGCCGCCAGAAGGCTGATGAATCATCACGCGTGAATTTGGCAAGCTAAAGCGCTTACCTTTTGCACCTGATGCCAACAAGAATGCACCCATGCTTGCCGCTTGACCAATACATAGGGTGCTCACATCGGGCTTAATAAACTGCATGGTGTCATAAATTGACATACCAGCCGTCACAGAACCACCAGGCGAGTTGATATAGAAAGAAATATCTTTATCTGGATTTTCTGCTTCTAAAAACAAAAGCTGCGCAACGATTAAGTTTGCTGACGCATCGTTTACAGGCCCTACTAAGAAGATAACGCGCTCTTTTAATAAGCGGGAGTAAATATCAAACGAGCGTTCTCCGCGTCCACTTTGCTCAATCACCATAGGGATATAACCTAGGTTTTGAGTCTCTTGTGCTGCGTTAATCAGGTTTGCTTTCTCACTCATTGTTTTCGCCTTTTTATCCTGCCATTAATTCATCAAATTTAATTTTAGATTCTGTGACTTTTGCTTTTGCTAGCACCCATTCAACGACATTTTCCTCTGTCGCCAACGCAGCAGGCTCATCTAAGCGTTTCACATCAGCATAATACCAATCAACCATTTGCGCAGGTTGCTCATAGTTTTGTGCAAAGCCTTCAACCATGGCTTTCACTTGATCAGCATTTGCTTGTAAGTTCTCAGTATTCACTAATTCTGACAAAATTAAACGCAAAGAAGAGCTACGTTTTGCTTGCTCTTCAAACATTTGCGGTTGCAATTTAATTGCTTTAGGGTCCATGCCACGCTGTTGTAAATTTCTCGCAGTCATTTGCATCATGCGCTCAATTTCAGCATGAATCATTGCTTTTGGAATATCCAATTCAGTCACTTCAACCAAACCTTGGAACACTTGTTCTTTAACGCGTGCTTTGATGCGCTTTTCAACTTCTTGCTCTAAGCTCGATTTAATTTCAGCGCGTAATTTCTGCACATCTCCATCATCAACGCCTAATGTTTTTGCAAACTCCGCATCCACTTCAGGATACTCTGGCTGTGAAACACTGTTATATATAACAGAATAACTCACCTTTTTTCCAGCTAACTGCTCAGGTTGATGGTCTGCTGGGTACTCAATTTCAAAATCTCTTGTCTCGCCCGCCTTACCACCTGTTAGTTCTTTATCAAACGCCTCAATGCGTCCAACTTCACCTAAGATGATATCCATACCCTTGTTGTTGGTACTTTCGACTTGCTTACCATCAATAGAGGCTGTCAAATCAATGTTAATCCGATCACCCTTTTTAGAGGCGCGTTTTACAGGCGAATAACTCACGCGCTGTTTTACCAATACGTCAATGGTTTTATCAACATCTTTTTCAGTGACGCTTAAGGTAGGCTTTTCAACCTTAATCTTTTTAACGTCGCCTACTTTCACTTCGGGAATGATTTCAAACGTGGCTACATATTCAAGTTCTGTTGCGGCTTCAGCAAAAGGCTTATGCTCAATATTAGGATAGCCTGCAACGCGTAATTTATTCTCTACAACCGCATCACTAAAGCTAGTCTCAACAGCTTTTGCAAACACTTCATCACGCGCTTGGGCGCCATATTGTTGGCTGACCAAGCCCATTGGTGCTTTACCTGGGCGGAAACCTGAAAATTTTGCGGTACGCGAAATTTCTGTAAGTCGTCTATTAATGATGCCCTCTAATTCAGCCAAAGGGATAGTGACTGTCATGCGTCGCTCGATATTACTGATTGTTTCAA
>JBFJJY010000310.1:0-2313 GCA_041612055.1 Methylophilaceae bacterium
ATAAGGCGAATCACTAAAAATGATACGGTTCTGTACGCTGCCATCAGTAGCAACAATAATCACCAAAATACGTTTTTCAGACAGCGGCATAAACTCTAAATGTTTAAATACCAGTGCTTTTCGTTTTGGAATCAGTATCATGCCAGCAAACTGGGTTAATTGAGAAAGCATGTCAGCTGCTGTCGTAATGAGTTCTTTTTGATCAGTTGATTGTAATGTGCTTTCTAACTTTTGCACTTGTTCCAAGGCGAGCGGTTTAACGCTTATTAAAGAGTCAACAAAAAAACGGTAGCCTTGTTGTGTTGGAACGCGGCCAGCAGAAGTGTGAGGGCTGGTGACAAAGCCATGCGCTTCTAAATCACTCATGATATTGCGGATGGTTGCAGGGCTTAAGGCTAAGCCTGAATGTTGTAAAAGCGCGTTTGACCCCATCGGTTGACCATCACTCACATAATGCTCAATTAAGGTTTTTAATAGTATTTGCGCGCGTTCGTCCAACGTGATTGCTCTCTGATTAAACTAGAGTTGCCATTTTGCCTTATTTAGTGCGCAGTTGCCACTGGTTGTAATGACGTATCTGTGATTAAATTCCGTCATGCAAACACAATTTAATACCATTGCGATTATTGGCAAATTTATGCGCGAGTCCGCAGTGCACCTCATGCGTAAAGATTTGATGGATTTAGCGCAGCATTTGCAGGCAAAAAATATTGCCGTGCTATTCGAAACCAATACCGCGCAACATGCAGCAATCCATGATTTTACAACCCTATCGCTTGATGAAATTGGTCAAAAAGCTGACTTGGTGATTGTGATGGGCGGTGATGGCACTATGCTGAGTGCCGCACGCGCGTTAAAGAATAGTCCCGTTCCGTTGGTGGGTATTAACCGAGGGCACTTTGGTTTTTTAACCGATTTGCGAGCTGAAGAAATGTTGCAGTCTATTGATGCAATCTTAGCTGGAGAGCATCAAACTGAATTGCGTATGATGTTGAATGCGAGCGTGATTAGGGACGGCAAAGTCATTTTACAAAACCATGCTTTTAATGACATCGTGCTAAAAAGTGGATTGCGGTTAATTGAGCTAGAAGTGACGATAGATGGTAAGTTTATTCACAAACAACGTGCAGATGGATTGATTGTGAGTACGCCAACTGGTACCACCGCTTATTCGCTATCGGCTGGCGGCCCAATTCTGCATCCTGACCTAGAGGCCATAGCACTGGTACCGATTTGCCCACACACCTTGAGTAATCGTCCATTAGCGGTCAACAGTAATGCGAAGATTGAAATTACAGTGATACAAGTCGATCATGCACAAATTAGCTTTGATGGGCAATCGCAGTTGGAGCTTGCATTAGGTGATTGTGTAAAAGTAGAACGCGCACAAGAAAGCGTCACTTTGTTGCATCCTAGTGAGTATTGTTATTATGATATGTTGCGCAATAAGCTGCACTGGGGCTAATTTTTGTTTTTCACATTGCAACTCACTGCGTTGGCTTCGCCTTGCCGTACTAGTTGTACTGTCTGCGGCTTGCTGCCTTGTGATTTACAATGTTAAAAACAAAAATACGATATCGGAACCATGTTAAAACGATCAACTGAGAGTACTCAATAATTCACTTATGCTACAAGCCTTATCCATTCAAAATTTTGTCATTGTCGAACAGCTAGACTTAGAGTTTAGCCAAGGCTTTACTACGCTCACTGGTGAAACAGGTGCGGGTAAATCCATTTTAATTGACGCATTATCGCTAGCATTAGGTGCGCGTAATGAAGGTGAGGTGGTGCGTAGTGGTTGTGATAAAGCAGATATTAGCGTCACAGTGGGAATTCAACATAATCAAGCCGCGCAGACATGGCTTGCTGATAATGAAATAGATGCGGCAGATGATTTAATTATGCGTCGCGTGATTTATAGCGATGGTCGTAGTCGTGGTTTTATTAATGGTGCTGCGGCAACGGTTGGGCAATTAAAAGAATTGGGCGAATTTTTGGTTGATATTTATAGCCAGAATGCTCATCACTCATTGCTCAATGTGAATACGCAGCGTCAAATCTTAGATGCATTTTCTGGCAGTACGGCATTGGCCAAACAAGTGGCTGAGCAATACAAAACATGGCATAAGCTACATGTGCAACAGCTAGAAATTGAAAAAAATGCCGCTGCCTATGCCGATGAGTTGGCTGAATTGCGCGATAAATTACGTGAATTAACACAATTGAATTTTGTGGCGGAAGAGTGGGAAGAATTACAGCTGGAGCATAGCCGCTTAAGCAACAGTGCAGAATTGATTGCTGGCGTTGAAGAAA
>JBFJJY010000311.1:0-2309 GCA_041612055.1 Methylophilaceae bacterium
AAGAATCCATATGCGGACCAACAGACCCGCCAGTTGGCGCATAGCTAATCATCAGGTCATCTAAACGCGCATGCGGAATAAAATTAAACTGACTCAGTAGTTCTGCCGCTTCAGGCAGATGGTGGTTAACACTTTGCACCAATAGGGTCCAATTTTTTTCTGGTAGCGAGGTTAAAACATCCTCATCAAACGGTCCATGAGAAAGCTGCCATGTATCATCAATATTTTGCACAATCCTAGATTGTGCTTCTTCCTCACAGGCTAAGCCTGCTAATTCATTTGGTGTAAGCAATCCATGGAAGTTAGGCATGGCTTGACGAATCAATAATGGTTTTTTTTGCCAATATTCTGTTAAAAATTCAGCGGGTGTTAATTCGTTTAGCAAGGTTAATGGCGTATTCATGACTGTATTTTAATCGTGATTGAATCCCAATCAAAATAATTGCATCTATATACAGGTAGGTATATAGTAGATGTTACAAAATATTAACAATTTCATTTTAATATTGATCTTGATGAGGAGAAGCTGCATATGAACAAGCCTGTTGATGTAGGAGTAAAAACCTTTCATGGAGGATGTCCTCATGATTGTCCTGATACTTGTAGCATGGAATACCATGTGCAAGATGGCAAATTATTAAAAGTCACAGGCAATAAAGAACACCCAATGACACGTGGTGGTTTATGCGTCAAACTCAAAGATTACGAAAAACGTCATTATCATCCTGATCGCTTGCTTTATCCAATGAAACGCGTTGGCGCTAAAGGTGCCAAGCAATTTGAACGCATCAGTTGGGATGAAGCGCTTGATACGATTTCGACTAAATGGAAAAAAATCATCGCAGAAGATGGCCCGCAGGCGATTATGCCTAATAGCTATCTAGGTAACCAAGGCTTAGTGCATGGTCTAAATGGCGGAGACGCCTTTTTTAACCGCATGGGTGCAACTGTGACTGAGCGTACTTTTTGTGGCGAAGGTTCTTGTACCGCATGGTTGTTAACTGTTGGGCCAACTGCGGGTGTTGATCCAGAAAGTTTTGCGCATTCCAAATACATTGTGATTTGGGCTTGTAACTCAGTGAGCACCAATTTACATCATTGGCATATTATTCACGAAGCACAGAAAAAAGGTGCCAAGGTCGTCGTGATTGATTCTTATGCCTCAAAAACAGCTAAAGAAGCGGACTGGCATATAGCGCCTAAGCCTGGCACAGATGGCGCTTTGGCAATGGCAATGATGCATGTGATTATTGCAGAAGGCCTGCAAGACCAAGATTACATTGATCAATACACCCACGGTTATGCTGAGTTGGCAGAACGTGCCAAAACCCGCACACCAGAATGGGCTGAAAAAATCACAGGTGTTCCGGCCGAAGATATTCGCCGATTTGCACGCGAATATGCCACAACTGCACCAGCAGCGATTCGTTTAGGTGTTGCGTTAGAGCGCAATTATGGCGGTAGCCAAGCCATTCGTGCGGTTGCTTGTTTGCCGGCATTAATCGGTGCTTGGCGACATGTTGGTGGTGGCGCGTTACAATTTCCAGTGTGGGAGCATCCATATAAGTTTGATGTGATTTGCCGTCCAGATTTGATTCCAGAAGGCACACAAGTGGTGAATAACTTGCAATTTGGCCGTGCTTTGCTGGGTGAGTTAAATCTAAAAACACCCATCAAATCCGTCATGGTATGGAATACAAATCCACTGACGCAAGCGCCAGAGACAGACAAAATTGCCAAAGGATTAGAGCGAGAAGATTTATTTACCGTCGTCGCTGATCATTTTATTTCAGATACCGCTGCGTATGCAGACATTGTGCTACCAGCCGCCATGGGTGCGGAGATGGAAGATATGGTGCTGTCATGGGGTCATTTATATCTCACCTATAACGAAAAATGTATCGAACCACCAGGTGAAGCATTGCCGAATCAAGAAATCTTTAGACGTTTAGCTAAGTTAATGGGCTATGAAGACGAAAACTTTAAATGGAGTGATTCGGAGTGTCTGGAACATTATGTAGATTGGACTGCGCCAACCTGTGAAGGCATTGGTTTAGATTATCTGCGTCAACATGGGTTTGCCCGCTTAAAAGACTTTGGCGATAAAGATGTACGTGCGCGTCATGCAGAAGGCAACTTCCCAACGCCAACAGGCAAATGCCACTTTATGGTAGAAGGCGCGAAAAACTTTGTTGCTGGACCTTTCCGCCAAATGTACGAAGGTTTTCAACCGGGTGAAGATTTAGATTCATTGCCAGATTATGTTGAATCACGCGAATCAGCAGCGACCAATCCAGCTCTGGCAGCAA
>JBFJJY010000312.1:0-2305 GCA_041612055.1 Methylophilaceae bacterium
AAGATTACCAGTCAAACCAACAAAATTTATTGAACAGCGCCTATCAATCACCTGAGGCCTTTCTTAAAAAGATACCCGTTTCATTCAAGACGAAATTTGGGCGAGAAGTGAGTTTGTATGCACTGACGCAACTAGCGAGAAAAGATACTTGGCAGGCAATGACTGCTTTTAAAAAGATTGAGAGTCAATTCAATCGTGATGAGAAAAGTTATTTTTATGCGATGGCTGGCTTGTTTTCAGCTAAGCGGCATGAGCCAGAGGCGCAAACTTTGTTTGGAAAAGCCGATGTCAGGACGATGAGTGAAGAGCAAGTGGCATGGTATGCACGTGCTGCTTTACGGGCACAAGACTGGACGCAATTATTGGCGGTGATTGATCAAATGAAGCCGGAAATTGCAGAAGAAGCACGCTGGCGCTATTGGAAAGCACGTGCATTAATTGCTCTGAAAAAAGATAATAAGCAGGCTGTTAACTTATTAACTAATCTGGGGATTGAACGACATTACTATGGTTGGTTGGCACAAGGGGAATTGAAAAATTACACGCCTCCCACATTATTGCATTACCAACCGACGGATAAAGAAGTTTCCGATATTGGTAAACTGGCTGGTGCAAAACGCGCTAAAGTATTATTGGATTTAGATTTACGATGGGAAGGTAGGCTGGAGTGGAAAAACCTGATTAAATCCTTTGATGATAAACAGTTACTAGCCGCTGCTTATTATGCAAATCAACAGTCATGGTATGACTTAGCGATTAATACGGCAGATGATACAAGAAGCGCGCATGATTTTTCAGTCAGATATTTGCGACCTTATAAAACATTGATGACCAAAGCCGCACAAGAGCAAGAGATTGATGAAACATGGGTGCATGGTATTGCAAGACAAGAGAGTCGATTTATGCATTATGCCAAATCACACGCAGGTGCGGCTGGGGTGATGCAGTTAATGCCGACAACAGCAAGATGGGCAGCAAAGTCTGCGGGGATTAATGGATACCAAACGAGTATGATTCATGATTTAGACACTAATATTACCATTGGCACCTATTATTTGGGTCATACTTTAGGTGTCATGAAAGGCAATAAAATCATGGCAACGGCTGGGTATAATGCAGGGCCAGGTCGAGCCAAAAGATGGCTTGCATCACAGCCTTTAGAAGGCGCAATTTATGCAGAAACCATACCATTTGATGAAACAAGGGTATATGTACAGCGCGTGATGGCGAATATGTATATGTATAAAATGCAAACAGGAGCTAGTGGGCTGACTCTTAAAAAGTTAATGGGCAGTACGCCAGCAAAACCTTGAAGTGATACACTCAATAATGAAACAATCGATACAGTAATAGGTAAGTATGATGACAATAAAACAGGTAGCAGTAATTGGTGGCGCTGGCTTTGTGGG
Source organism: Methylophilaceae bacterium (assembly GCA_041612055.1). GTDB lineage: Bacteria > Pseudomonadota > Gammaproteobacteria > Burkholderiales > Methylophilaceae. The sequence goes on from JBFJJY010000312.1 coordinate 1,410, forward strand.
TGGCAGTATTGTTACCAAGTTAGATGCTGAAGGATATCGAGTGAAAGTGCTGACACGCCATCGCGAGCGAGCAAAGCATTTAATACTATTGCCAAATGTGCAAGTACTCAGTTGTGATGTCAATGATACTGAAGCACTAACGACAGCTTTATCTGGTTGTCATGCCGTGATTAATTTGGTTGGCATTTTGCATGAGAGTGGAAAAAGCACGTTTGAGTCAGTTCATCATCAATTGCCTGGCCGTATTGCAAAAGTCTGTAGCCATTTAGGAATTAAACGTTTGCTGCACATGAGTGCATTGCAGGCAGCGAATGATGCGCCGAGTCAATATTTGCGCAGTAAGGCACAAGGTGAAGCAGCACTCAGTCGATTTAAACAATCAATGAATATTACGATTTTTAGACCGTCCGTTATTTTTGGACGTGATGATCAGTTTTTAAATCTATTTGCCAAATTAATTAAGTATTTACCAATCATTTTTTTAGCGAAACCGACTGCACGATTTCAGCCTATTTGGGTAGAGGATGTAGCGACTATTTTTGTGAATAGTTTGCAAAATGACGACACATTTGGCAAACATTATGCGCTTGGCGGTCCTGCTATTTATAGCTTGCAGGATTTGGTTAAAAAAGTGATGCAGGCGATGCATAAAGAACGTCAAATTATTGGCTTAGGCGACCGCCTTTCTTATCTGCAAGCATGGATGATGGAGTGGTTGCCAGTTAAGCTGATGACGCGTGATAACCTGCGCTCAATGGCAGTTGATAGTGTTTTATCTGAAGCGATGGCAAAAGAAATTCAATTGCCATTAACCTCACTAGAAGCAGTCATCCCTACTTATATTCAGAACAAAACACCGCGTGCGGCATATAATCGATTCAGAGCAGCGGCAGGTC
>JBFJJY010000313.1:0-2303 GCA_041612055.1 Methylophilaceae bacterium
GTTTCTGCCGCTGGTGCATTGTTAGAATATGTGAAACACACCCAACGTACAACGCTGCCGCATATTGTTGCCTTGAGTGTAGAACAAACCAGTCAATACATTCAGCTAGATGCGGCTACCCGTCGTAACTTGGAAATTGATACGACTATTCGCGGCGAAGCATCGCCAACTTTATACTCTTTACTTAATACCACGAAAACGGCCATGGGCGCGCGTCTATTACGCCATTGGTTACATCACCCTTTGCGCGATAGTGCGTTAGTCGCCAAACGTCATCAAGCGGTGGCTGAGTTAATACAAGCTGATATGCAACTTGAGCTGCATACGTTACTAAAAAATATTGCTGATATAGAGCGCATCACAGCACGCGTGGCGTTAAGAAGTGCTAGACCACGAGACTTGTCTGCATTACGCGATAGTTTGCATCAATTGCCTGCATTGCAAGATAAGCTGGCTGGTTGTGAAAGTGGTTTGTTGCAGATGTTAAGCGCGAGCTTACAAGCAGCGCCTGACGCGCAGCAGTTGCTAACGCAGGCGATTCAAGCCGAGCCTTCTGTTGTGTTGCGAGAAGGCGGGGTGATTGCCGATGGGTTTGATGCTGAGTTGGATGAGTTACGCGCGTTACAAACCAATCATGGTGACTTTTTATTGCAATATGAAACGGCAGAAAAACAACGGACAGGTTTAACGAATTTAAAAGTAGAGTACAACAGCGTGCATGGCTTTTATATTGAAATCAGCCGCGCGCAAGCTGAAAACGCCCCGACAGAATATCGACGTAGGCAAACGCTTAAAAATGTAGAGCGCTTTATTACCCCAGAATTAAAAGCGTTTGAAGATAAGGTGCTCAGCGCCAATGAACGTGCGTTGGCCAGAGAAAAAGCCTTGTATGAACAAGTGCTTGATCAGCTTGCGCCACATATTTCGGCATTGCAAATCAATGCAGGCGCCGTGGCGAGTTTAGATGTATTGTGTTGCTTTGCCGAGCGCGCGGTGAGTTTGAATTATGTACAACCGCAATTTGTGCAAGAGAGCAGTTTGCAAATAGAAGCGGGCCGTCATCCCGTGGTGGAAGAAATCACACAACCTTTTGTATCTAATGATGTGGCGTTAAATCCCTACAGACAATTGCTTTTAATTACAGGCCCTAATATGGGTGGTAAATCGACCTTTATGCGGCAAACAGCACTGATTGTATTATTGGCCTATTGTGGCTGCTATGTGCCAGCAGCGGTCGCTAACATCGGCGAAATTGACCGTATCTTCACAAGAATTGGTGCTTCTGATGATTTGGCAGGCGGTCGCTCAACCTTTATGGTGGAAATGACAGAAACTGCCAATATTCTGCATAATGCAACAGAAAAAAGTTTAGTCTTGCTGGATGAAATCGGTCGTGGCACCAGCACCTTTGATGGCTTGAGTTTGGCATGGGCAGTCGCTAAGCAGTTGTTAGATAAAAACAAATCACTCACCTTATTTGCAACGCATTACTTTGAATTAACCCGTATCATCGACGACTATAAACAAGCCGCCAATGTGCATTTAGATGCCGCAGAACATGGTAAAGGCATTGTGTTCTTACATAAAGTGGAAGAGGGTGCAGCTAATCAAAGCTATGGGATTCAAGTTGCTCAACTGGCTGGCATTCCCAAATCTGTTGTGGCTGCAGCAAAAAGAAAACTCACTCAGCTAGAAAATAATCAATTGCAACAAAGTGAACATCAACCGGATATGTTTGCTACAAATGCAGAGCCAGAAGAAGTTGTATCGCATCCAGCAATCGAGGTATTGGAATCTATACAGCCAGATGATTTAACGCCTAAACAGGCGTTGGAATTGTTGTATAAACTTAAGGGTTTGAGTTAGTCGATTTTATTTAGGTAGCTTGCCCTTTACAGGTGCGGTACCTATCTCATTTCAGTAACACTGTTTTTCGCCACTAGGCGACTTACTTTCTTTTGCTTGTGCCAAAGAAAGTAACCAAAGAAACACACACCCTGCTTTCAAGCCCTTCACCCGCAAAGGGTGTCCCCAACCTAGCTAAATGCTAAAGCATCAAGTCGGTTGAGACGCAACTCGCCCTAACAGACTACACAATACGTAGTCTGTCGCGGAGCTCAAACAGTCCTCGCCTTCATCTTATTTTGTCTGCGCTACTCAGCTTGATAAAGGGATAAAGGTCAAACCCAACGTAGACTGCCGTCATTCCCATGAAAATGGGAATCCATTTTGAATTTAAAAACACAATTTGGATTCCCGCCTGCGCGCGAATGACAATGTCTGTTCAGTGATGCATTGATAAA
>JBFJJY010000314.1:0-2299 GCA_041612055.1 Methylophilaceae bacterium
TCTTCAGTTGTGGTTGTGGAAAATATTATTTCTCATTTAGCACACGCCCCTAATCAGCATGTGCAATCGAAAATGAGCATCATCATGAATGCAATGCGCGAGGTGAGCTTGCCAGTTGCATCAGGTGTGGTGATTATTATTACTGTGTTTTTTCCGTTGTTAACGCTGCAAGGTTTAGAAGGTAAATTATTCTCACCCGTTGCCATGACCATTATTTTTGCGCTAGCTGGCTCGTTGGTCTTGTCGCTTACAATCATTCCAGTGATTGCCTCATTTTTGATTAAAGATCAACATGAAGAGGAGCCGTGGTTAGTCAGGAAGTTATCAGCGATTTATGCGCCAGCATTAAAAAAAGCCATGCTTCATCCCAATAAGTTCCTCGTTAGCGCTGGTGTTTTATTGGTATTAACGGTTGTCGTTTACTTTTTTATTGGTAAAACCTTTATGCCAGTGATGGACGAGGGTGACATTATTATTGGTGTAGAAAAGTTGCCTTCGATTACCTTACAGCAAAGTGTTGCAACCGATTTGAACTTGCAGCGTAACATTTTGAGCCAAGTGCCTGAAGTTAAAGGGATGTATTCACGTGTGGGTTCTGATGAGTTAGGTTTGGACCCAATGGGCTTAAATCAAACCGATCATTTTTTGGTTTTAAAACCACGTGATGAGTGGGGCGTTGATAGCAAAGAGGCCTTAATTGAAAAGCTACGTACTGTTATGAAACAAACACCAGGATTGGATTTTAGTTTTACTCAGCCAATTGATATGCGGGTGAGCGAAATGGTTTTAGGTGTTAGAGGCGATTTAGCAATTAAAATTTTTGGTGAAGATTTAGATGCGCTCAGTGAAACTGCACAAGCGATTGTCGGTGTTTTAGCAGGTATTGAAGGCAGTCAGGATGTGTATACGCCAGAGAACAGTGGCATTCAATATCTGCAGATTAAGGTTAATCGTAGTGCTGCGGGCAAGCTTGGTCTGACAATCGCTGAGATTAATCAAATTCTGCAAACGCAAATAGAAGGTCAGCAGCTAGGAATTGTGCAAGAGGGAATAAGACGCACGCATATTTTATTGCGCGGCAGTGATGATGTGAGGCTTTCACCGAGTCATTTTAGCCAGTTACTAATAACATTGCCTGATGGCAATAATATTCCATTATCAAGCATCGCGAGTTTGGAGCGTACAGAAGGCCCTGTCAAAATTGATCGAGAACGGGGTATTCGCATGGTCGTGGTAACGGCGAATGTACAAGGCCGTGACTTGGTGAGTTTTGTTGAGGAAGCTAAACAAAAAGTCAGTGCGCAAGTAAATTTGCCACAAGGCTACTGGATGAAATGGGGCGGTCAATTTGAAAATCAACAACGTGCTGCACAGCGCCTTAGCATTGTGGTGCCGATTGCGATTACGTTGGTCTTTTTATTACTTTATCTCACCTTTGATTCAATCAAACTGGCCACCATGATTCTATCGAATATTCCATTGGCAATGATTGGCGGTGTATTTGCTTTATGGGTTTCTGGAGAGTATTTGTCAGTACCAGCCTCCGTCGGTTTTATTGCACTTCTGGGTATCGCTGTTCTCAATGGGGTGGTGATGGTCTCGTATTTTAAACAGTTGGATGATGAAGGGATGCAAAAAAGCTTGATTGCCTTTGAAGGTGCTAAACGTCGGTTAAGGCCTGTATTAATGACGGCTAGTATTGCGGTATTTGGGCTGGTTCCGCTGCTATTTGCAACTGGGCCAGGCTCTGAAATTCAACGACCACTTGCCATTGTGGTCATTGGTGGGTTAATCACCTCTACGTTATTAACCTTATTTATTCTCCCCATTTTATATCAACGGTTTTTTGGTCAAGATTAGGGGTTGTCAAATTTTAGCAGGCGGATATGGTGACAAAGCAGCTATTTAACTTAATGTTTAGACATTCCCAAACGTAGTGCATTGCTTATCACTGAAACTGAACTTAAACTCATGGCTAACGCTGCTATCATGGGTGAAAGTAACCAACCTGTGAATGGATATAACAAACCTGCGGCAAGTGGAACGCCCATCGAGTTATAAACAAATGCAAAACCCAAGTTCTGTTTCATATTGGCAATGGTTTTGTCAGAAATCTCACGTGCTTGTGCAATACCACGCAGATCACCTATGACTAGAGTAACTTGCGCACTATTCATTGCAACATCCGTCCCTGTGCCCATCGCAATGCCTACATCGGCTTTTGCTAAAGCTGGCGCATCATTAATGCCATCACCTGCCATTGCAACAATACGCCCTTCTTTTTGAAGCTTTTCTACAA
>JBFJJY010000315.1:0-2299 GCA_041612055.1 Methylophilaceae bacterium
AATTAAAAACTCGCAATTTAAGTGAGGTAGCTAGGAATATACCTGTGACCAGGGTTTATTTGTCACACATAGCCAACGGCCAACACCCAAATATAAGTTGGGAAATGGTTAAGAAAATTAGCGACTATCTGATAACCACTAAATAAGGGGTTTAAATGAGCCAACGATCTGAAATATTAAACTATTTAAAGCGGGGTAAGACTATAACGCCAAAGCAAGCCTTATCTATGTTCGGTTGTTTGTCACTTGCTCAACGAATAGCAGATTTAAAGCATATAGAGGGTATAGCTATTAATAAAGAGATGGTACAGGTCGGCAAACATACCCGCGTAGCTAAGTATAGTTTGGCAAAATAAATAATTTGTAGTATAATGATTATATCTCAAGTAACCAGTTTCGCACCTGTTGAGATAATAAACAAAATGTTAAACGGCTCTTTGAGTCTAAGTGGGGATTTATTTTGTTGTCCCGTGCGAACACTTAGATTCAAGGGGCTTTTTTTATGGGGGCAGTAAATGCATTACTACAAAAAGAATATAGGCGACTACGCAAAGAAAGCAGGGCGATTATCCATGCTTCAGCACGGAGCGTACACGCTATTAATTGACGCGTGTTATGACCGAGAAAGATTCCCAACGGCTGATGAAGCGATTGATTGGTCATGGGCTTCAAGCACTGAGGAAATTGAGGCGGTTAAATTTGTGCTAACTAAGTTTTTTACCTTTAAAGATGGTGCTTATGTGCAAGACCGAATACGAGAAGAGCTTGCCAATTATCATAAAACCGCAGTTACAAATAAGCGAATAGCAATAGAAAGAGAAACGAAGCGTAAAGAAAAAAGCACGAAGCGTGTACAGGACGTGAACGAGCCGTCACCTAACCATAAACCATTAACCAATAACCATAAACCAATAAAGAACAAAGATAAGTCAAAACCATTGGCTAAAGCCAATCCCGATAATGTGACATTGATATTTAATTACTGGCTAAACGTTATGAGTAAACCAAGCGCATTAACTAAACTCACACCTAAGCGAGCAACAGCCATCAAAAACCGATTGAAGGACGGCTATACGCCAGAACAAATAAAATCAGCGATCAACGGATGCAGTAAAGACGCTTTTTCGATGGGTCAAAACGACAGGAATAAAGCGTTCAATGATATTGAGTTAATTTGCCGGACAGGTGAAAAGCTAGAAGGCTTTATCGAGACAGAAACAGGGCTTGAAACTGATTTGTCTTTCATGAACGGCTCAATCTTAGATATTAAACAGGAGAAGTTAAATGGATAATTCAGCAGAAACAGGTCAAGAGTTTGTTAAGTTGCTCGATACTAACTTTGCATTATTTGGCAAAGACAAGCCATCGCGGGAAGTAAAGGAAATATGGTGGAAACTGTTAAGAGGATTTGAATTAAACGACATTAAGGCTGCGTTCGGTAAGCACGCCATAGAATGTAAGTTCACACCCAAGCCCGCCGATATTGTTGACGCGCTAAAAGCAATTCACGCAATGAAAATGAAAGCTAATCGTGAACAGCAAGAACTATCGGAGAAAGAACGTCAAGCCGCTCTACCAGCTCCAACGCATAACATTAACCCAATATCAGAACTGGCAAAAGCTAAGAAAGCCGAAGGCAGAACAAGCGAAGAAATGCAGGAATTAATAGCCAAGCACGATGCGTTAATAGCACAAGATAAACGTTTAGGTCGCATACGATCTATTGCTCACGGACACAACAGCAAGTGCGCGGTAGGTCATTGTCATAAAGCTGGTGCTATGACTTCGAGCCAAAAAGGTTCATATACTTGGTATTGCGCTAATCACTGGCAAGCGAGTTAGTTATGAGAAACGAAAAATACTGCGGCGGCTGTGGTCGCTACAAGAAAAATGAGTTATTCGTAACTGGCAGAATTAAGAAGCGTCCTCAGTGTATAACATGTGGTGAGAAAGCGGCAAAGCACTCAAGTAGAGCTGGAGTTTTAGAAACTGCAAAAAAAGCAAGAAAGGCAAAGAAACAATACTTAAACGATGACTTTAAAACTCCTGAAGAATATTCGGGGAGTCATTGATGAACCTAGCAAAGAGAGGAAAGGTGAAATTCATTAACCTAGCTAAACTCACAAAAGAAGAGATGCAGACGATAATAGATCATAAATTATCATGCTATCTGCGGTTTGAAGCTCGTAAGACAGCCGCTACGCTGTTAAAAACAAAAACCTATGCCGAGATAAGGGGTATGCTTAAATCAAAGCCTGACGCGCATTTAAGGGCGGCATTAAATGAATTAAAGGGCAAG
>JBFJJY010000316.1:0-2292 GCA_041612055.1 Methylophilaceae bacterium
ATCATACAAATTCAATTCAGGAATCACTTTGGTCAGCTCCATATTAGCTTCCCAATAGGCATCAATCGTACCAACATCACGCCAATAATAGTTATTGTTTTGACCAACACAACTGTCTGTAAACCGATGTGCTTGCACATGATATTTTTTAATCACATACGGTATGATATCTGCACCAAAGTCATGCGTTGATTTTGGGTCATCCGCGTCTCTTATTAATTGTTCAAATAAAAATTTTGCATTAAAAATATAAATACCCATGCTAGCAAATGCTTGTGTTGGATCGCTAGGCATCGCTTCAGGATTGGCAGGTTTTTCGGTAAAACCAACAACTCGATCTGTTTCATTGACTGTCACAACTCCAAAACCTTTGGCATCATCTAATGGCACATTAATGCAAGCGACAGTCATATCAGCATTGGAAGTGGCATGGGTAGCTAACATTTTCCCATAATCCATTTTATAGATATGGTCGCCAGCTAAAACTAATATATAGTCACCACCATTTTCTCTTAACAAATCAAGATTTTGATATACAGCATCAGCCGTTCCTCTGTACCATTGCTCAGATAATCGCTGCTGCGCAGGAATAATATTAACGTATTCATTAAACTCACCGCGTAAAAAGCCCCAACCACGTTGAATATGTTGAATCAGACTTTGCGCTTTGTATTGAGTTGCGACATTAATACGACGGATACCAGAGTTAATACAATTGGATAAGGGGAAATCAATAATTCTAAATTTTCCTCCAAACTGTACAGCAGGCTTTGCTCTCCAATCTGTTAAGTTTTTCAGTCTACTGCCACGACCGCCGGCAAGGATGATTGCTACTGTATTTTTTGTTAAATTACTAATAAATCGATCTGGCTGCGGCCTAGTATTCGATTTTTGACGATTATTAACTTGTTTATTAGACATTCAAATTCCTTACTAAAGCTGGCAATTAAGCATTAAGATGAACCACTTCTGCTTTATAATTACATTACATTAATACAATCCACTTTAATAGTTATTATTTAAAATTTTTAGAAAAAATCTGCCAGTGAAAAAAAAGACCGCCATGTCAAACAGTGATGAACAACAATTACAAAAACTTGAAGACGCACAACATCACGATCCTTTTAATTTTTTAGGAGTTCATCAAACTAAAGATGGCTTCGTATTGAGAGTATTTCATCCACGCGCAAGTAAAGTGTATTTACAAGTCGAAGAAAAGTGGTTGCCGCTAACTCAAATAACAGACCATCCGTTATTTGAATTAACGAGTAAAACAGCCATTCAAACACCCTGCCGACTTAAACTAGAAGTTGACCAGCATGTGTTTGAAATTTTTGACCCTTACACTTTTAGCAATACCATTAGCCAAGATGATTTGTATTTATTTGGTGAAGGCAGACTAAAACAAGCTTATAAAATGCTTGGTGCGCAGAGCATGACACAACAAGGTGTTGCTGGTGTCAGGTTTGCGGTTTGGTCTCCTAATGCAGAAAGAGTCAGTGTTATTGGTAGTTTCAATGATTGGGATGGGCGCATTCACAGCATGCGCTCTCTTGGTGGCAGCGGCGTTTGGGAGTTGTTTATTCCGCATTTGACCACGAATGATTTGTATAAATTTGAGATTCGTAATCGTCATACGGGCCATGTTTTGATTAAAACCGATCCGTATGGTTTTGAATATGAACAACGTCCTGGCACTGCTAGCAAAATTAGTCAAAGCTCGCATCAATGGGCCGACACAACATGGCTGAAAAATAGACAAGAGCGAGATTGGCTACATGCGCCATTCAATTGTTATGAAGTGCATCTTGGTAGTTGGCAGCGCAATGCGCAAGGTCACTTTCTCAATTACCGTGAGCTTGCAGAAAAATTGGTTCCTCATGTTGCAGAAATGGGCTATACCCATGTTGAATTATTACCAATTACCGAACATCCTTTAAATGAATCTTGGGGTTATCAAACAACAGGCTATTTTGGTGTAACAAATCGATTTGGATCGCCAGATGACTTGCGCTTTTTAATTGATGCTTTCCACCAAGCCAATATTGGCGTCATTTTAGATTGGGTGCCAGGCCACTTTCCAAAAGACGATTGGGCGCTTGCGCGTTTCGATGGCACAGCCTTATATGAACATGAAGACCCGAGACTAGGTGAACACCAAGATTGGGGCACTTATATTTTTAATTACGGCCGAAACGAAGTCCGTAACTTTTTAATCAGTAATGCTTATTTTTGGTTAAATGAGTTTCATATTGACGGTTTACGTGTTGATGCAGTGGCGTCGATGTTGTA
>JBFJJY010000317.1:0-2262 GCA_041612055.1 Methylophilaceae bacterium
AAAGCCGTTAAACGCTTCGACCCTGATCACGGTGTGCGCTTAGTTTCGTTTGCCATCCATTGGATTAAAGCAGAAATACACGAATATGTGATTCGAAATTGGCGCCTTGTCAAAACAGCAACAACCAAAGCGCAACGTAAATTGTTTTTTAATTTGCGTAGTATGAAAGATGGTATCAACTCGTTAAGTCCAGACGAAGTTGAGAGCATTGCGAGTAAACTCAATGTAAAACCTGAAGAAGTCATGGAAATGGAATACCGATTAAACGGTCAAGAAATTTCTTTAGATACACCAGTCGATGCTGATGAAGATGAGTCATACAATCCGTTGGCTCATCTAGAAGCTGATACGCCAGAACCTTCAGATTTACTGGAAAAAGAACAGGATGAACGTTTACAATCTAGCGCATTAAGTGATGCATTAGAAAGTCTTGATGATAGAAGCAGACGCATATTGGAAGCACGCTGGTTAAATGAAAAGGACAATAGTACCTTGCATGACCTAGCGGGTGAGTTTGGCGTTTCTGCTGAACGAATTCGTCAGATAGAACAAAAAGCAATGCAAAATGTAAAAAGAGCGATGCTTGCGTCACATTAAATGACGTTAATCAAAAAAATAGCCGCATAACGCGGCTATTTTTTTGTGACTCTGTTATCAATGAACTAGCAACAGCCGATTATGCAGCCTCTACAGCTGGAAGCTCCGCGAATGTCAACGCGTTCTCAATATGATGCTTCAATATTTGCAAATCATCGAGTTGCGCATAAATACTTTTCTCGATATTTTGTAGCTCTAAAATACGGTCTTCTAAAGTATCTGTTGCTTTATAAATGCGCTTAATACTTTCCAAGCGTCGACGTAATTGCAACTGATGCTCGCGCACTTGAGATTCCATTGGCGAAATAACCGCTTTAAGCCAGTTTTCAACATCTCTGTTAGCCACCTCATACACATGCACAACGCGATTGGCTAACGTGCCAAAAAACATGGTGGTTAAATTAACTTTCTCATGTCTAATCATATTAAAAGTGGTATTAAACTGCTCTTTATAGGCAAGCTCGAGTTTAGCTAACTCTTTTTGATAACGTAATGTTGAAAGAGCTGGCGGCTCTGATTTACGTAAGCCATGCTCTTTGGAAAACTTTTCATACATCACATCCATCATGGCTTTAATTTCACCAATTTGCTCATCAGATGAAATCATGCGTGTTTTTAAATCTACAAAAAAGCTGTCTGTTGCATCACGCATGGTTTTCGTAAATTTGGCAGAAACCATCGCTTCGCGAGTATCTTGCACTTTAACCTTCAGGGCATCCATACCAAGCAAGGTAAACAATTTATTCGTTTGTTGTGAAAACACACTACGTAAAGCTTGAAACCGTTGCAATCCTTTCTCAAAGTTTTCCTTATCTTGCTTTACTTTGTTCATCATGTGCTCAACGACATCTTCATTTTTACCGCGAAGCCCACGCAACTCCTCAAGCTGTTCAATAATGCCTGACAAACGTGCTTGTAAAATCATATTGGCATTATTCACAATATCATCAACTTCACGCTGCACATTGTCATACACAATCGCTTTTTTAGACGGAATAAGCTCTTCTGATAATGCTTTCTCAAGCGCGATAAGTCGACTTCTTGCCAGCAATGCCTCATCGCGACTAATCTTAGCTTGCAACCCTTTTTGGGCAGAGGTCGGGAAAATATATTGTTGATCAAGCCCTAATAATTCTGATGTTGTTTTAACTTGCTTAAACAGCTCTTTTTCAACTTCATCCTCTGTCTTAAGCGCGTCCCATAACCCATCAATTTTATTCAATACCGCCATACGCCCTTTTTGTTTCCAGCGGGTATCGCTCACAAATTGGCGCCAAACATCAATTTCAGACTTAGTCACACCAGTATCTGCCGCTAATACAAATAAAACCGCATGCGCGTTCGGGAGCATATTCAGCGTCAACTCTGGCTCGGTACCAATGGCATTTAAGCCGGGCGTATCAAAAATGACCAACCCTTTTTCTAATAGCGGGTGCGGAAGATTAATTACAGCATAACGCCAACTAGGAATATCAATTAATCCATCTTTATCGATATTTAATGCATCGTCAGCACTATTAGGATCAAATAGGTGATATTTTTCGGCTTCTTCAAGTGTTACGCGCGTTGTTTGGCTCACTTGTTCAAAGGCATTGGCCATGCTTTCGTTTGAGTTAATATCAAACTCAATCGTCGTCCACTCTTCAGGATAGCGTTTGTATTCTG
>JBFJJY010000318.1:0-2247 GCA_041612055.1 Methylophilaceae bacterium
AAGGAGTAGCTGAATAGCGCGTAAGTTCTTAGTGCGTTTATAGATTAAAGAAGCTTTTGTTCTACGCATTGTATGTGTCCCATAATTAGCTGAATCTAATCCTATCTCTTCAACCCAAGCATTAACAATACGTGCGTATTGTCTTGTAGATAAGTGAGGCGAGTCATGAATTCGGCTAGGAAACAAATAGTCTTCTGCTCTAAGTAGCGCTAATTCAATCCAAGCGTAAATTGATTTACGAGTTGACTCAGTAATTTCAAAATGTACTGGTAGGCCAGTTTTTTGCTGCATTACAATTGCGCGGGCTGTAATTTGATTGCCATGCGAAATATCTCTTACTCTTAGTTTCACAAGATCACAGGCTCGTAGTTTACTATCTATAGCCAGATTAAATAGTGCAAGATCACGTACGCGATGAGATAACTCTAAACGTATGCGAATCGCCCATATTTCTTTTAGTTTAAGTGGCGATTTCTGCCCTACGAGCTTACGCTTGTTCCAAGGCTCTCGACTTTTTGGAAATGTTTGATACACCATGATATTAATCTCCTAAAAATTATAGGGATTAATAGAATGCTCTTTTCAGATCAACTATGCGAATGAAAATAACGATAAGGAACAAAGCAGACTTACATTGTTGTATGGTTAACTTACTCAACTAAACTAAAAAAATCTAATAAGCGAGTTGAAAGCCAGTCACTGCGACCTGAAAAACCTACATGACCGCCAGTTTCAGGGTATTCTAAAGTAACAGTTGAAGAAACTTCTGCTTTAGTTGGTAAAGACTCTGGTGGGACAAATGGGTCATTTTTTGCATTTAATATCAAAGTTGGCAACTGAATATCTTTTAGCCATGGCTTGGAAGCATTTTTGGCATAGTAATCATCAGCACCGTCTGCCCCATATAAAACAGCAGTTACCGCGTTATCTATGTCATGAATCGTTGAAGCATTATCAATTTTATCTTTGTCCATAATGCCAGGAAATTTAGTTAACATTGCTAGGGCTTTTGGCCGCATTGATGAGACAAAGCTAGGTGTATAAAGATAGCGATTTAAACCTTGATCCAATGCTTCTGAGGTTGCAGCCAGATCCATAGGAGCCGAAACTGCAACTGCTTTAACCACTAACCGTTCAGCATAACTACCAGACTCACCCAACCATTTTAATAATGCATTTCCGCCTAAAGAAAAACCTGCCGCGTATATAGGTGCTAGTGGTGCACCTTCATGAACGCGCCTCAGCATAAGTTCAATTTCTGGTGTGTCACCCGCGTAATAGACACGAGGCAGTCTATTTAGCTCTCCTGAACAACCTCTGAAATGAACAACAACTCCTCGCCAACCTTTGACTAATATGGCTTTCATTAGTGATTTTGCATAATGGCTCTGTGAGTTACCCTCTAAACCGTGAAAAATCACAACAATTGGCACATGAACATCAATGCTATCAGGCTCTAACCAATCAGCATCAATAAAATCACCGTCCTCTAGCTCCCAGCGCTCGCGTCGATATTGTATTTCAGGTGTGTTATCTAGTAAGGCTGAGTAAAGCGTCTGCACATCTCCGCCCGGCAGCCAAAAAGGAGCAACATAAGTGCTATCTTCCGCTGTAACGTTTGCATTAGCGATCGTTAAAGTAGACCAACTCATCAGTGTAAATACGTAGAGCAAAAAGCGCATAGATTGAGTATTATTAAGAAATAGGTTTAGATATTTTTGACTAGCAATGTACATCCTTGTTCTGTTCTGATGACTTGATGCATTGTACCCGCACGTGCAAAATGATAATCGCCTTCATTGCATAGTATGCCTTCAATATAGACCTCCCCTTTCACAACAAAAGACTCTTCATCTTTGTCATGTTTGTGTGCAGGAATGCTGGTATGAGCCGCCATATCGAGCAAAAATGATTTAGTATTGTTTTCACTAGATAGCAACCGCATTTTCACGCCAGGCAGAATTTCTTTCCATTTAGCTTGGGTTGCAAACTTAAATACTTGATCTTGATTAGTGATACGTTTCATTAATTTTGTTTTAATACGCTTGGCCACTTCTGGTGCTGGCGTTGTTGAAATAATTTTACTTGCAATAGCAGCGATAATTTCATTATCTAAGATGGATTCATTTTTTTTTAAGTTATGTTTGCTTAGCTTTTTGGGCTTTATTGATTTATTAAAATTATTCATTTAAATTTTCTCCTTCTTTTAACACAACTTTCAGTTTGCTCTGCGCGCGTTTAATACTT